>JANMME010000336.1:0-5496 GCA_031373015.1 Saprospiraceae bacterium | reverse complement strand
GAAGACCTCCGAGGTCTCCACCCTCCCCCGCAACAAGCCTCATTTCGATCAATATTCCACCCTTTCCAAAAACAGGCCGCTCGGTGGAGCAGTGAAGCGTGCCGGCTCACGGGAATTATTTTTCAAAAAGGTTTCGATCTCTTGGCCAGTCATATTGCCGCGCCCCACTTCTACCAATACGCCTACAATCCGGCGCACCATTTTCCAAAGAAAGTGGGAGGCTGTGATGTGTATGTAGATACGGTCGCCATTTTCTACAATTTCCACGCGGTCAAGGTCAACCAAGGTGCTTTGCCCTTCTTTTTCCGTAGCACCAAAAGAACGGAAATCGTGAAACCCTTCGAGGCGGGCTGCGGCCTCGCGCATGGCACGCAGGTCAAGTGGGTCACGCACCCACCACACATATTTTTTGCCAAATGCATCGCGCCTTTTTGAGATTTGGTAGGTGTAGCTGCGGCTGCGGGCATCGTGCCGAGCATGAAATTTGGGATGCGCTTTTTCTACATGCAGGATGTTGATGGCATGGCCAAGTTCGTCGTTCAAGCGCATCTTGATCTGCTCTGGAGGTAGGCGCGTTTCGGCCACTTCCAGATGGGCCACTTGCCCACGGGCGTGTACACCGGCATCCGTCCGACCTGCTCCATAGATTTCAACTGGTTGGTTCTCAAATATTTTGGCAGCGGCTTGCAAAAGTTCGCCTTGAATGGACCGCTCGTTTTTTTGGAGTTGCCAGCCCGAATAGCGCGAGCCGTCGTATTCGAGGGTCAGTTTAAATTTTGCCATGTTGTGTGGATATAAAAAATCGAGGCACAAGGTTCAAAAGCCTCGTGCCCCGATGTGCATTTTTTGGTGTTGTTTTTTGAGGCTGTTTGAGTTATTTCTGTTGCGCCTCAAAGGCATCTTTTCGTGCCATGCTTCCCATTTTTCTCAACCCATAGCCCCACAGCCTCTTACTTTTTCAAATAGTTTGCCTCAAAAAACTCCCTGTACCGATCCAGGGTTTTGTTCTTCAAAATGCGGCGATAGTTTTCCTGCGTCACGGCGAACATTTCCTTGTTGTAAGTCTTCTTGGCTGTTTCGCCCAAAAATTCTTTTTGGGTTTTGACCTCGTTGTAATAGCGCATCGCCTGTTCTTTAGTGTCAAACTTGCGAATCACTACGATGGGCGTGTTTACATCGGAGCCGAGGAAAATATTCGAAATCCGAAGTTGTTCGGCTTTGTGGTGCTCACTGTTGTAATCCGACACTGCAGCTTTTACATCATCCAAACGCACATCATCCCCAGAAAGCGCTACTATAAAATAGTGAAGTTTGTCATCCTCGCGGGTGAAGCCATCGTCAATCGGTGTATCATTCTTTTTCTTTTCCTCCACTTCAAAGCCCTTACAAGAGAGCAACCGAGCGATTTCCTTAGCACGGGTGGCTTCCGGGCTATCGGGATAACGTTTAATAACCTCGCCTAAAGCCGCACAATAGGCTTCATTCCCACTAAGGTTTCCGGTACAAAGTGCGCTCAACAAAGCAAATTTGGCGACAAGCGGATTTTGAGATCCGAATTTTTTGGGGGCATCTTCGCAGCGGTCAAAGGCTTCCTTGTACGTGCCTTTTTGGAAAAGGGCGTACGTTTCTTCGTAATATTTGTTGAGCTCGCGCTCGCGCTCTTTAGTGGCGTTAGAGAAATTAGGGTCGGTTAGGGTACGAGCATAAGCGCTTTTGGGATATTTTTCTACCAATTTATCGTAGTAATACTGCGCCCGCTCCCGGTTGCTCAAGTCAGTAAATGCCAAATAACAATAGTACCATGCTTCTTTTTCATAGCGAGCTGTATCAGGGTAACGGGTTTGCATTTCTTCGAGCGTCCCTGTACAGCGGAGGTTGTTCTGCAAGCGGTCGCGGAAAAGCGTTCCAAGTTGGTACATGGCCTCGTAGGTGGCCAAGTGAATAACCGAAAGCTCGGCCTCGGATTTTGGGATATTGGAAAATATGTCTTTGAATTCCGCATCCGCTACAGCATTGGTTTGGCTGCTGTCGGACTTTGTGGCTTCATCTGCGCCCCCTGCGGATATTCGGTTGCTGCGTCGCCAGTTGTCGTCTAGTTTGCGGTCACCCCAGTTGCGTGCAAAGTCTTTGCGGCCTTTTTTTAGAAAATTTTCATTGTAAAAATAGAACGAAGAAGCTTTGTTTCCAGCGGTTGGGGTAGGGGCTTTTGCTGGGCCTGGGCTTGCCTGATTCGCTATTGAAGACTTAATAGCAGCAGCCTCTGCCGCTTCGCGTTGCTTTTTGATTGTTTTTGCTAAATCTTTGCGTTCAGCATCTGTCATTCGGAAGATGCGCACGATGCTGTCGTTGGCCTCGATGGTCTGGATGAGTCGGGCGATGTCTTTTAGGTTGTTGGCATAATCCGTGGCACGCTTGTGCCGCACATCGTCTGCCGGTAAAACGGTCAGCGTACTGTCGTAGTAAGCCTTTGCTTCCACAAACTGTTCTAACTCAAAATAAAGGTCGGCGAGTTTGAGGTAGGTTTCGGCGCGTTGTGCGGTATTGTTTTTGTTGAATGCCAAGGACTTGCGCAAATAGTCAATCCCTTCTTTCTTTTTCCCGTCGTGCAGTGCGATGTCGGCCATGGCATAATAAATCTGGTCGCGATACTCCAGATTTTTGTCATCGTTGACCATTCGGTCGTAGGCCTTCAGCGCTGCTTCGCTGTTTGTTTTGCCATTGGCCCAGCCCACGGAAGTCTGTTGAAGGCGGGCATTGAATTCCATTTCATACTTGGGGCGGTTGCGCAGTACCTTGTCGTAGGCTGCGTAGGCTTCCTCGAGGTGCCCGGCACGTTCGTGAAGTTGGGCGAGGATGAAGGAAAGCCGAGCGCGTTGTTTTTTGCTTTTGCTCAGTTCTATTGCCTTGCTGAGCGGGGCGATGGCTTTGTCGTACTGTTTTTGTTTGATGAAAAGATAAGCTTCCGCCGTAGCGAGATCGTCTTTTTGGTCGTTAGGGAAATTGCGGTCTTCCCATAGTTCACGGAAAAGGAACTCGGCTTCATCGTATTTATCGCGCTCTGTCAAGGTTCGCCCATACCATACCATCGAAGAAGGGAAATCATGGGTTTGGCCAAAAGGTTGGCTGTACGGGTTGTCGCCCGTAACCTTGATCTCTTCGCTGTCGTTGACAACCTTTGTGGGCTTTGGGGTAGTTGGGGTCTCCTTTTTGTCTTTTCCACTTGACTTTTTTCCCTTGTTTTTCTTTTGAGCTTTCTTCTTGGCTGCGGCCTTTTTCTTTTTCTCTTCAGCAGCTTTCTTCTTTTTGGCAGCTGCTTCTTTCTTCTTCTTGGCTGCGGTTTTCTTTTTATCGGCAACTTTTTCTTTGGATGATTTTCCGCCCTTTAATTTGGTTTTGGACATCCGGCGCGGATCTTCTTCCTCCCGGATAAATTTATAGGTGGCTTCAGCGGTTTCGTAGTCGCGCTTGAGGAATTGCGCCTTGCCCATGAGACCATAGTTGTCATCCGTCCAACGGCCTGGGCGGTGGAGCGATATGCCTTTTGCAGATTTGAGGATCACGTTGTCCAAATCGGTGCGTACACTGCTGGGATCAGCCGCCGCATAAGGATACACCTCTAGTATTTGGCTGTAATTGTCCTTGTACTGCTCCTCAAGTTTGGTGGTAGTAAGCCGAAAGAGCTCTTCAGCATTGAACCAATAGTTGTATTTGTTGGTAAAAGAGTGATAGAATTTTTTGGCTTTGCTGGTCTCTTGCCCCTTCTTCTTGGTGGTGACACAAGCGGGTGAAGCCACTACACATAGCAGTACCACGGCCGCAAGGGCTATTTTCCAAATATTTTTCATGTCAAAAATCTTGAAAAGCAGGTTTGGATTCAAAAATGCGGGTTTTTTTGCCCCGCACCCCGAAAATACGGGATGGAAAAAGGTGCGATTAAGGTCAATCCGGTTGCCTAAGAGCAAACAATTCTTAGAAATTTTCCACCAGTCTATTCTCCATAAACCGCTGTTGCTTTCCGTTCCAGCTCCGACATCGGGAAAATATCCGTCAGCCGCGCCTCTATCTTGAATCCCCCACTGCCATAAGTTTTGCGATAATAAACAAGCCCAAGCCCCTGGGCGTACCACTCTTCACCGCGCCCTTCCACCTCGGCCGCCCCTTCTTTCTCATTGCCAATGGCTTCGCGAAGCCCAAATTTGATACAGTGGTATTTTTTTCCGTCAAATTCAAAATCAGGCCCATCGCCCAAAAAGCGGCGGTTCCTTACCACATAAATAGTGGCCTTAGGATCGTCGGGAGGGTGAAACTGAAGTTTGAACAAAAACACGCCCGATGAGTCGCTTACCCCAAACGGAAATTTATTGGGAGCTTCAATAATCGTGGTGGTATGAACCTGCCCTCCCTCCGTTTCTGGATTGGGATCGGCTTCGTAGAGATGACACTCTTTGGCCAAAGCCCCACTTTTTGTGATTTTTTCTCGTATGATCTGCCCAATCTGAAAACGGTGGTCATAGTACGTTCCGATCAAAAAAAGGCCGCTATCTCGCACAAACGCCCGATAGTACCAATACTCAGGCATCACCGAGTCGTTTTGAGACACAACATATTCATAAACTTTTCCGCCCCGAAGGTCTTTTACTGGGAAGTAATATTCACTGATGTCGCGTTTTCCCCCCGTGCCGCAGGCAAAAAGGAAAAAAGACAGTGACAACAGAAGCAAAAAAGGATATGCGCGCACAGCAACAATTTTGGCGCAAAGAAAGGGAATTTGCGTAGGCAACCCGCCTGCCCAGCTTTGCGTCCTTTCACCGCACTTGTAAAAACAGGATTTTGGATATGAAAAATCAACTATTTACTTTTATTTTTTTGATTGGCTCTTTCGCCTTGAACGCCCAAAATTCGTTTACGCTCCAGCGAAGCATTCAATGGGCAAGCGCACCCACCACCTATGTACTTGCCGATGGGACGCCGTTTGAGGTCTGGAAATTTGAAGGCTGTTCGTTTGGCGATGAAGCGCGATCGCTCCCCGTTTTTTTCGAGCGTTTTGCTATTTCTGGCAAATCTACCATTGAAGTTGAAATCGCTTCCGTGCAATGGGAATCATATATAAAAAAACCTTCCAACGACGATGTTTTTTTAACCAATAACCTGGAAATCAAGACATTAGTAGAACATGAGCGCAGTCAATTCTTTGGACGCATCAAGTTCGTGCCAGTGCGAAAAGCCGGTACTGGGTATGAACGAGCCACCGCGTTCACCCTTAATGTGCGTGTTACGTCTATTCCTGTTCCGCCTACTCCAGCCAGCGACCGCGGTGGATTCACCCAAACATCGGTATTGAGCAGTGGAAATATTTACAAATTTGGCGTAGCTCAAAATGGCATTTACAAACTTGATTATGCCTTTCTCAAAAACGAGTTGGGCATCAGTGATCTAGACAATATTGACCCCAGAAGCATCCGAATTTATGGAAACGGCGGAGCAATGTTGCCCGAA
>JANMME010000253.1:0-4875 GCA_031373015.1 Saprospiraceae bacterium | reverse complement strand
GTCATCCGTGTTCCCCTGCCAAGTCAATTCATAAGATTAAAGTTTGATCTATCATGGAAAAAGAACAAATACTCAACGCGCTCCGCAATGTCCGCGACCCGCAAACCGGGCGCGACCTCATCGCCGCGGGCATGGTGCAAGACCTTGTTATTGAGGGCAATAACGTCAATTTCAAACTCGCCATCCCAAGCCTTCAAATGCAGGGCAAGGCCGAACTCAATTTTGCCTGCATCAGTGCTATTGTGGAAGTTTTCCCCCAAGCGCAGGTAAATGCGCATTTTGTGGCAAAGGCGGCAGACGGTATTGCGCCACCGAGTTCTGTGCCGCAAATCAAGCACATCATAGCCGTAGCAAGCGGTAAGGGCGGCGTGGGCAAAAGCACGGTGGCGGTCAACCTCGCCCTTGGACTCAAAGCCTTGGGCGCCAGGGTTGGCTTGCTCGATGCTGACGTTTATGGCCCCAGCATCCCCACCATGCTCGGTCTCGTGGGCGAACGCCCCAAGGTGCGCGATGTAACGGGTGTGCCCAGGATGATCCCCCTCGAAGGCCACGGCATCCCCTGCATTAGCATCGGTTTTATCATCGAACCGGAACAGGCTGTGGTGCTGCGTGGCCCACGTTTGGCAGCCATTATCAAACAATTTGTCAGCGAAGTGCTGTGGCCCGAACTCGATTTCCTCATCGTTGACTTGCCTCCGGGCACGGGCGACGTGCAACTAACGCTCGTCCAAACGGTACCCGTAACCGGTGTGGTAATCGTCACCACACCCCAAAACGTAGCATTGGCAGACGCCATCAAAGCCGTGAATATGTTTTTGCTGCCCTCTATTGATGTCCCAATTCTTGGGGTCGTAGAAAACATGTCCTGGTTCACACCTGCAGAACTGCCTGATAACAAATACTTTATCTTCGGGCAAGGCGGCGGGAAGAAACTGGCACGGGAAGCCAATTCTGTGCTGCTCGGACAAATCCCGCTCGTGCAGAGTGTGCGTGAGGGCGGAGACGCAGGGATGCCTGCTATCCTTCAACAAGACAGCCCAGTGGTCGCCGAGGCGTTTTTGGAGGTGGCGAAGAATGTGTTGCGACAGGTGGGGGCGCTGGCGGGGTGAGGGGGTTACGCTACTGCGTAATCGCTGTATTCGCGCACTTTTGGGGATAGAAACCCGATCACAATATCCGATTTTGGAACGCCCATTTCGACGAGCATTTCACCGAGATCCAGTTCAGTCATGTTTCGTTGTATCCATATTTTACCATCTATAATGTCCAGGTGCATCGGGCAGTCATGGACGTATTTTTTGCCGTCCCAACCTATAGTGACGACTTGATAACGGCGGTTTTCGCGGTCGGCGATGAGTTGGTTTTGCGCGTTCAAATTGGCATACCGCACCTTTGCGTATTCTTGCAAAATGCTGAGGATGTGCTGTTCGTATTGACTTATTTTATCCATGATGAAATGCTCCCAAATCAATATGGATTGGGATACTACCCACTTTCAAATAAAGCGGGTCAGCCGTAATTGTCCAACCTTCATGCTCCAAAGCGTTGCGGACTTCCTGGTGAAATTTGTCTCGTGCCAAAACGGTAAGATTTTAGGGGCAAGGTTACTTTATCGTGAAGGTTTTTGATTTGCACTTTTCAACTAAGACTTGTCCTTTCCCAATATAATTATTACGACCTGAAAGGAAATATCCATACCCGTGATTTCCGGTTTTTATATTATAATAGCACTGCGTTTGACCAGAATCAAGGGTCATACGAGAATCACTGTCACCATCAATGTAAACATCAACTTTTACAAGTGATCTATTTTCAAAGCAAAAATCTCCAACATTTTTTGTTTCGCATTCTTTGTTCACAGTTTCAGGATTATTGATTTGTTCATTTGAGTTTAATGGGTTATTGAAACCTCGGCTGCTATTTGAACCACCTGATAGCGAAACGTTTATCCCAAGCAAAGCCCCAGCGTCGTTGTCAATAAGCAAATCCTTCATAGAAGCCGCGACGATAAAACCCGTATTTGCATCCAAAGCTTTAGC
Organism: Saprospiraceae bacterium; assembly: GCA_031373015.1. Lineage (GTDB taxonomy): Bacteria > Bacteroidota > Bacteroidia > Chitinophagales > Saprospiraceae > M3007. Next base: position 2,836 of record JANMME010000253.1, on the reverse strand, counting down.
GGTGAGTTTAATTGTTTTGTCTAATACGGTATAGTTCCCAACGATGATCGCCTCAACAGACAAAAGTCTGCCCAATTCTTTTGCTTTGTCCACATCAATATAGCCTTCCGAAATCAGCTTCTTGGCCTCAGCAATCCCGCTCAAATTTTCCCGGTCGAAGACTTGAAAATTGCCAGCGTTATTGACGATGTTGATCGAAATGACGTCAGCAATGTATTTGCCTGCGACAGTAGTTGCTTTGTTGATGTCGGTGATGTACAAGACAACGACTTTTTTCTTGCCTTTTTGACTCAATTTATCGGCCAAATCCGTACTGAATTCCGCAATGGATTTATCAAATGCGCCTTGGGCAAAAGTTGTCAAAGAGAAAAACACCAAAAAGAGAATCGAGAAGAGTTGTTTCATTTTGAAGAAAATTTAGAGAGATGAATGTTCATTGTAGTACCGGTCAAGCAGTTTCTGAAGGGCATCTTCTTTTGCTTGTGATTCAGTTGCCCCATTTCCAGTGGCATTTGAAATGGCAAAACTATTTTTAAGCGATCTACTGCTCGTGGAAATGATACTCATGGATATGGAGCTCGTGCAGACAACTGTCCCATCTACTAAACTGCCGGGGCGTTTTGTGTAATTGATTTTTCCAATTGCAAGATAATCAGTGTAAGAACCAAGGTTTAGTTTTTGGATGATTTCCGAATTGCCATCACAGAGTTCTTGAAACTCAGGTTTTTTTATGAATTTGCTTTGAATCAAGCCTACTGACGTGCTTTTGCCAGATTTTCGATATACTTCAGCAATTGAACTGGAGGACGTATTTGACAGATTGCCATCTGCATCCACAATGATTACGGATACATCGGCTTTGGTTTTGGGATTGATATACGAACTGTAATTTTCCTCTACAGATTTGGGTTCAGGATAATAATTCTCAAGATTGGGTGAAGTTGAATTGCGTAGATTCTGTCTGTCAGGTTGATTGTCTCCTGAATTGGATGGGCGATTAACATTGCGGCTTGGAGATTCATTCTGTGGCGATTCATCAGAAGGTTTTGTTTTAATTTTATCAATAATAACTGCTCCGATGACAGTGACTACCAAGCCCACGATTATCTGTGAAAGAATGTTCTTCTCAATCATGATGTTATTTATTGGTTGGGATAGTTTAGATGTATCACCGCCTTCCTCCCATAAAAATGTCTGGGTTCACACCCCGGCTTTTTAGGTACTGTCCTATGTTGGCTTTCACACCTTGCCACAGTTCAATGTCTTTGTTCCAATCCACTAACAACCAGTCTTCTCCGGGGGTAGCGATCACTACTTTTTTACTCGGTGAAAGCACCCAAATCAAGCGTTCGACGCCAAATTCAAACAGTTTTTGTGTCTTCAAATTTAGAAATTACGCAAAGGTTTCCATCCCTGTATCGTCCAGTGAAACCTTCATGTCCACTTCGATGACGAATTTTGGGGCTACGTCCAAGTATTTGAAATTGAATTTCTCACCGGGTAACTGGGCGGTTTCGAAAACGGCCACGTCAAGACCCAAATTGCTTTTGTGTTCGAGGTGCGTTCCGACTTCGCCCATGAAAACGTAGAAAATTTCCGTGTCAAGTCCCCGAATCAACAAGTTGTGCAGGAAACTTTTGATGAATAGTTGAAGTCCAGAATCTGCCATGATGTCGTCAAGAACCTTTTTTTTGCTTAGAACCTCCTTGTAACCCCGGTAATAAAAAGGAATGCCATCAATCGTCTCTCTGACGAGGAAATCTGGCACAGGGCGTTTGCGGCGTTTACCGTTCGCTTCTTTAGCAAGGGTGTTGGTGGAATTTGGCGCAGGTGCAGCAGCAGTCATTTTGATAAATTTTTAGCAAAAATAGGGTCTAGTCATGGCAAACGCGGCAATAATTGGCAGATAAAATTAAGGATTACCTTTGCGGGCCGCAGATTCATCTTGCAAATCCATCATGCCTACCCTTTTCCTAGACCGCGATGGCGTAATAAACGAGCGTACTCCCGGCGATTACATAAAAACGCCCAACGAAGTCCTGCCCACAGAGGGCCTTGGAGAAGCCCTGCGCCTGCTTGCCGAGAAATTCGTGCGCATCATCGTTGTCACCAATCAGGCGGGCATCGGCAAAGGTTTGATGACTGAACTTGACTTTTATGCCGTCCACCAAAAAATGCACTCGATTATTGAAGCCGCTGGCGGGCGTATTGACAGAGTCTACCATTGCCAGCACCGCCCGGATGCTGGCTGTACCTGCCGAAAACCCGCTACGGGCATGGCCTGGTTGGCCTTGGCTGATTTCCCAGAGATTGATTTCGAAGATGCCTGGATGGTCGGCGATTCGGTGGCGGACATGGAGTTTGCCCAAAAACTCGGCATTCGCTCAGTGCTCATTCGTGGAAAGATCGAAGAAGTAGCGGCGCTTTCCCGAATGAAAATTGATTGTCAGTTCGACTCGCTCCTTGAATTCGCTCGCTGGATTACTTGTTAAAGTTTTTAACAGTGGAAATACAGTTTAGATCCTGCCCGTTTCGGCTACGATAAGATCGTGTCATTCTGAGCGCAGCGAAGAATCTGAGGTTATTTTTATTCGGAAGTTTACGCAGATTCTTCGCTGCGCTCAGAATGACACCCAAGTGAAACAGCCCACCCGCCGATTACAACTACAGTACAGTCATTTTGCTGAAAACCAATGTATTAAAATAGGCTTCGTGTACGACGAAGCCCTGTATTTCATTTCACATTTTTTAATTACTAAACATTTCCCGACATGACAAACTTGTTGTCACCTCGGGCAGCCCGACTATTGGGTTGCCTTGGCGGAGCCTTGCTCCT
>JANMME010000215.1:0-2796 GCA_031373015.1 Saprospiraceae bacterium | reverse complement strand
CTCAACCCTCAACAATCTCAACGTCTCAACACCTTCAAATCACCTTGTCGGCGCAAGAGGAAGAGGCAAAGGCATCCGGCTTTGCTTTAAACACAAAGCCCATGCTAAGTATATAGCCCATGGCTTCTTTCAAAGCCGTGTTGCTCTCGAACGATGGGTCGGTGTTGATATCAGCATGTACCTCGAGCGCAACATCGTAGCGGTCGAGCAGTTCGCAAAGGGTATAGGCAACCTCTACCGAGCGCCCCACTTCAAGGATCATACGCTCCCGGATGGTCATTTTGCGTTGGCTCCTATCGTTGGAAATAAACATGAATCCACCACGCTTTTCGCGCAAAAACACGATGACGGTGGCAAAGTGGACTTCAGTGCCGATTACCTGAGAATCGGTGCCTATGCAAACTTTCAATTTGTACCCTTCAGCATTTTCCCGTCGGATGGTATCTTCCACCGCGGTGAGCAGGGGCTTTTCGATGCGCTGGCCATTAAGCCTTCTCCAGTTCATAGGTCAAAAATTTATGACGTTAGAAAATTTCGGGAGGCGAGGTTGTGTAACAACGCCCCAAAAGTGGGGGTTTTTTAGTAAATAATAGTTACTGTTCCTCGAAAATTAACGGCGGCTTAAACTCGAATTTCACGCCAAGAAGTTCCCACAAATGAAAATTGCAGGGTCAAATAGTTGCCGCTCTCGTGCTGGTATCGGAAATTTGTGCTTTATTGCTGCCATGATTGAGAAAAGCATTATCGCTCCGCTTCAAAATGCCGAGTTCCCATTGCGACGAGCCAAAAAAACGCTGCACAACCGCGTCAATCGCCGCGAACTGAAGGAATTGCTCCAAAAAGATACGGTTAAAAGGGTGACGCTTTCGTTCTACAAATACGTCTACATCACTGATCCACAGGCATTTCGCGACGAGTTGTACCAATGGTGGGATGCCTTGGGTGTGCGCGGGCGAACCTACCTGGCCCACGAGGGCGTGAACGCCCAGATATCCGTCCCGGAAGAAAATTTCGAAAAATTTAAGACCCTGATGAACAGTTACGAAATGTTCCGGGGCATGCGGCTCAATGTCGCGGTAGAAGCTGAAGGCAAATCTTTTTTTGCGTTGGCTATCAAAGTCAAAGAGAAAATCGTGGCAGACGGTTTGACTGATCCAACGTTCGACCCTTCCAAAACCGGCACCCACCTGAATGCCGAGGACTGGAACCGTCTCAGCGAAGAGCCTGATGTTATCGTAGTGGACATGCGCAACCACTACGAGAGCGAGGTCGGTCATTTTGAGAACGCCATTACACCCGACGCTGCCACCTTCCGCGAAGAATTGCCCATGGTGGCCGAGCTGCTCGCCGAACAACGTGACAAAAAGATATTGATGTACTGCACGGGCGGGATTCGCTGTGAAAAAGCCAGCGCGTTTATGAAGCACAACGGTTTTGAAAATGTGTTCCAACTGGAAGGCGGCATCATCGAATACGACCGGCAGGTTCGCGACAAAGGTTTGAAAAACAAGTTTTTAGGCAAGAATTTTGTCTTCGATGAACGCCTCGGCGAACGCATTAGCCCCGACGTGATCGCCCATTGCCACCAGTGAGGCCAGCCTTCTGACGCACACACCAACTGCGCCAATCTCTATTGCCATATCCTGTTCATACAATGCGATGATTGTCGCGAAAAATACGCAGGATGCTGTTCGGAAAAGTGCTGCGAATTCAATGCTTTACCTACGGAGGAACAAAAGGAACGCGCCCCTTCGATGGTTTTCAACGGCTCAAAATTTGGCAAGGGGGCGTACAAGGCATTTCGGAAGGCGGGAGGGACTTTGAGTATAATGTAATTTCACACAGATTTTACGCAGATAAAAAACGCAGATGTTACGCAGAAATCTGTGTAACATCTGCGTTTTTTATCTGCGTAAAATCTGCGCGAAACCATATCTGCGTGAAACCACCCTCGCTACGAATTCAACTTCCGCTTTAAAAAATCAAAATCCTGTGGCAAAAGCGACTTCCGTCGAGGCATAACCGCGTTAAAAATACCCGCAATTTGATGGTACGACAAGGCCCTGAAAAGCAGGGGGGCTGCAATCTTGCGTCGCGACAGGAGATGCAAATTTTTCCCGTTGGTGCTCAGATGCAGCCCCATACGCTGGGCCAGGGCTTCCAAAGATTTTCTGGAAAAAAACGAGATGTGCTGCCCTATTTCGGGGAGTACATACCACCAAGATTCAGGGGTGGGGTGCGGAACAGGTTGTAATTCGGTAGAAAACAGGATATTATCGCTAAGTTGGAGCATTTTCTCCACCGCTTCTACTGGGTTTTCGAGGTGTTCAAAGACCTCAAAAGCGGTCAGGATTTCAAATTTTTCACAAGCTGCGTCGGCGAGGTCAAAGTTTTTGGCAAACAGGTTCTCTGCGTAAATATCCTGCCGATAAAAATCGAGGCCCCGATCGCGCAGCAACCTGACCAACACGCCATACCCCCCGCCGTAATCCACGAATTTGGCCGAAGCATCAAAATAAGTTCGCACAAGGGCCGTGACCACTTCCCGCAGTTCTAGGTTGCGCTTCAGCAAGCCAATGTCCAGCGCGGTTATGGCTGAAGAATAAGACTCTTCCAGCCAAAACGGGTCGGGTACGCGCAAAAAGCCGCAATTCGGGCATTGGAAATAAGGCACCTCGTATTTTCCAAGGATTTTTGCCCTAAAAACTTCGCGGGAAGGCTTGCCCGCTATAGACTTTTCATCCGCCGAAGCCAATGGGAGGGAGGAGTCGAAAGAGGGGTCGCAAATGATGCAGT
>JANMME010000214.1:0-6089 GCA_031373015.1 Saprospiraceae bacterium | reverse complement strand
CTCAACCCTCAACCCTCAACCCTCAACCCTCAACTATATGTCCCGATCCTTCGACTATCTCGATCACTTAGAAGCCCAATCCATCCACATCTTGCGTGAGGTGGCTGGTCAATTTGAGCGCCCGGCTCTGCTATTCTCCGGGGGAAAAGACTCTATTACCTTGGTAAAATTGGCGGAAAAAGCCTTTCGCCCAGGCAAATTTCCTTTTCCACTTGTCCATGTAGACACGGGGCACAATTTTCCCGAAGTCATTGAATACCGCGACAAACTTGCCGCACAACTGGGCGAAAAACTCATCGTCCGCAAAGTAGTAGATACCATTCGCCGCCAAGGTCTGAAAGATGGAGCGGGCAAATATCCGAGTCGTAATGCCTTGCAAACCAACACCTTACTGGAAGTAATCGAAGAGTTTGAGTTTGATGCCTGCATTGGCGGCGCCCGTCGGGACGAGGAGAAAGCACGGGCCAAAGAACGCATCTTCAGCATCCGCGACGAGTTTGGTTCCTGGGACCCCAAACGCCAACGCCCTGAACTTTGGGATACTTACAACGGTGCTATTCGTAAGGGCGAAAACGTTCGGGTGTTTCCTATTTCCAACTGGACGGAGCTCGATGTATGGAACTACATCCGCCGTGAGCATATTGAGCTTCCTGACATCTATTTTTCCCATTCCCGCGACTGCGTGGTCATGCCTGGCGGCCAATTGCTGGCCATAACGCCCCATATCAGGCTTGACCCGGAAGACGTGACCAGTATCCGAGATGTGCGCTTTCGCACGGTGGGCGATGCTACGTGTACTGCTGCCGTGGAGAGTCATGCACACACGGTGGAGGACATTATACTAGATATTTTAACCACAAAAATCAGCGAGCGCGGGGCAACGAGGTTGGACGATCGGTTTTCTGAAGCCGCCATGGAAGACCGGAAGAAGAACGGGTATTTTTGAAGATCAACAACCTCAACAACCTCAACAAATAAGAAACATGAACATCTTAAAATTCATAACAGCCGGCTCCGTTGACGACGGCAAAAGCACCCTTATCGGGCGCCTCCTGTTCGACTCAAAAGCCGTGTCGCACGATATTTTGCACACCCTCGAACGCCAGAGTCGCAACAAACCCGATGGCGAACTTGACCTCTCGTTGCTCACCGATGGTCTCCGCGCTGAACGCGAACAGGGCATCACGATTGACGTGGCGTACAAGTATTTCAACACACCACGTCGCAAGTTCATCATCGCCGATGCGCCCGGTCATGTCCAATACACGCGCAATATGGTGACGGGTGCCAGCAACGCCGACCTTGCCATCATCCTCGTGGATGCGCGGCATGGCGTAGTGGAGCAAACCCACCGCCATAGCCTCGTGGCGGCACTGATGGGTATCCCGCACATAGTGGTGGCGGTGAATAAAATGGACTTGGTGGACTATGACGAAAAGCGCTTCTACCACATTGCTGCCGAGTATCAAAAACTGGCGCAAAAACTTGATTTAAAGGAAGTTAAGTTCATTCCACTCAGTGCTTACGTCGGCGACAACGTAGTAGAGCCGTCCAAAAATATGGCTTGGTACGAGGGCCAAACGCTTCTCGAATATCTCGAAAAAGTACCTGTCAATCAGGATTGGCCGGAGTACGATGCGCGTTTTCAGGTACAATATGTGATACGCCCACGGACGGAGGAATTGCACGATTATCGTGGCTATGCGGGGGCCTTGCGCAGCGGAACATTGAAAAAAGGCGACCGCGTATTGGTATTGCCAGCGGGCATTGAAACCACTTTGAAATCCATTGAAGTCCACCAAAAAGAAGTCGAGGAAGCCTTTGCGCCACAGCCAGTAGTGCTGCATCTCGACGATGATATTGACCTGTCGCGGGGTGATTCGTTGGTACGGCTTGCCGATGTACAACCTGTTGTCACTCAAGATATTGAACTGGATGTGTGCTGGATGAGCGAGCGCCCGCTTAAAATCGGCGACCGCTATCTCCTGCGCCACAATGCCACTACGGTCAAGGCCATTATCAAGGAAATTCTTTATCGCGTAGATATACACTCCTTCGAGCAACAACCCACAGATTCGCTGGGACTCAACGACATTGCCCGCCTCCGTTTGCGAACGTCCAAACCGCTTGTATTCGATGCTTACAAACAAAACCGCTCGACCGGCAGCCTGATTTTAATCAACGAAAACACTTTCGACACCGTCGCGGCAGGAATGCTTTTGGAGGCCAAATATCCAGAGGATTTGATAACCGAATTTGCGATTTGAAAGCGGTTGAGAATGTTGATAAAGTTGAGGAGTTGAGACTGTTGAGTGTCTCCGCTCAACCACCTCAACGATCCAACCACCTCAACATTCTCAACCACCTCAACATTCTCAACAAATAAATCATGTCACATCTACCTGATTTTCAAGCATATCGCCCAAGTTTTGGCTCAGATCATACGCGCTCTGATACAAGATCAAGCGCTGCATTCACCCCGCGTCTTACTGTTGTTGGCGCGGGCATCGGCGATCCTGACCTAATCACGATCAAAGCCGCAAACGCGCTCCGCAACGCAGATGTGGTGCTGTATGATTCACTGGTTAACGAGACCTTGCTCGATTACGCACCAGCCATCGCCACCCGGATTTATGTCGGCAAACGCCGAGGTGCGAAAGCCTACACGCAAGAAGAAATCAACGAGCGTATTGTGGCATACGCGAAGTGCTGCGGACATGTGGTGCGATTGAAAGGGGGGGATCCGTTTGTGTTCGGGCGCGGGTTGGAAGAGATGCAATTTGCGCAGGAACACGGCCTCGAAACGGCCTATATCCCTGGGGTTTCAAGCGCAATTGCAGGTGCAGGCGCAGCAGGCATTGCGGTCACGTTGCGCGGGGCGAGCCGCAGTTTCTGGACACTGACGGCCACTACCGATACGGGCGATTTGAATCCTGAAATCTATACCGCAGCGCAGACGGATGCTACGGTGGTCATCCTCATGGGTTTGGCCAAAATCAATGAAATCGCGGCGGCTTTTCAGGCTGCAGGGAAAACAGATTTGCCCGTCGCCGTTATTCAAAACGCGAGTTTGTTGGAGCAACAGGAGGTATTTGGCACGGTGGCTGACATTGTCGAGCAGGTAGAGCGGTTCAGCATTGGTAGCCCGGCGGTGATTATCATCGGCGAAGTGGTGCGCCATCGGATTCCGTCTACGGAGCATTTGGCGATCGCTGAATTGTTGCAGGCAGAGCGCTTAGCTGAGGCGGAATTTTAGGGGGGGGGACCTCGTAGGTTTTCAAAACCTACGAGGTTTGGATACCAAAATAATTGATTTTCAAAAAATTACAATCATGTCGAACATACTCACCGCACCGCCCCCAGTCGGCTTCGACACCGACTTGCTCAAAAAACTCGCTACGCAGCATTCTACTTTGCAGCAAATGTGGCTAAGCGGATACCTATACGGCGTGGCGCTGCACGGGCAGTCGGCACCAGGCGATTTGGAAGCAACGCTGTCACCATCATCGTTTGCTGCGCCTGCCCTGAATGGTGCCAATAAGCCAGCGATTACCGTGTTGTTTGGCTCGCAAACAGGCAATAGCAAAAAAGTAGCAAATCAAGTTGTGTCCAGCGTCCGCGAACGTGGCTGGGAAGTGGTGGTTGCAGACCTGAACGACTACCCAAGCAAGCAGTTGAAGGACGAAAAAATCGTCCTGCTGGTGGTAAGTACCCAAGGGGAGGGCGAACCGCCAGTGGCGGCTGAAGAGTTCCACAAATGGTTTATGGGCACACGCGCCCCAAAGTTGGAAGGCATGAAATTTGCTGTCTGCGGCTTGGGCGACAAGAGTTACCTTCAATTCTGCCAAACCGGGAAAGAAATGGATGCGCGGTTTGAAGCATTGGGCGCCACGCGGCTGACGGAACGAGTGGATTGCGATGTAGATTATGAAGAGGCAGTGGAGGAATGGATTGAGAAGGTTTTGGGTAACCTCCCTGTACCGGCGGCTTTAGCCGAAGGCGCTCAAGGTGGGGTTTCCCATGCCAACGGGAATTCCACATTGACGCATCCTGCGGCTAAAGCCGCCGGTACAGGGACGTTCGACCGAAAACACCCCTTTGTTGCCCCAATTTTGGAGAAAATCCAACTCAACGGGCGCGGTTCACAGAAAGAAACCTGGCATTTGGAACTCTCGCTTGAAGGCTCTGGCTTGAGCTACGAACCCGGTGATTCGCTCGGTATTTACCCGCAAAACCAACCATCCTTGGTGCGAGAAGTGCTGTATGCTGGGATGCTGAACGGCAATAAAACGGTGGTTTTCAACGGAAAAGAAAACACTCTTCGTCATTTCCTGCTCCGGGAGGTAGAACTTAGCGTGTTGACGCGAGACCTCATCGAAAAATACGCGACCTGGACCAACAACGCGAAACTCAAGACGCTGCTCGAAGACAATGCTGCGCTTAAAAAATTCCTCTGGGGCCGTAACGTGGCTGACCTGATTCGGGAGTTCCCAGCGGCCATGTCGGAGGCTACCCTGCTAAGTTTTTTACGCAAAATGCCCCCAAGACTTTACTCCATTGCCTCTAGCCTTGAAGCGCACCCCGACGAAGCGCATCTGACCGTGGCAGCCCTGCGCTATGAATATGGAGGACGGCCTCATCTAGGCGCGGCTTCTACTTTTCTTGCTGACCGGGTGGCAGTGGGGGAATCTGTGCCGGTTTTCATTGAACGGAACGAGTATTTCAAATTGCCCGACGATTCGGCTGACATTATCATGGTTGGCCCCGGCACAGGGGTTGCACCATTCCGCGCATTCGTGGAAGAACGCAGCGAACACAATGCTTCCGGCAAAAACTGGTTGTTTTTTGGAAACCCCCATTTTGAAACAGATTTTTTATACCAAACCGAATGGCTAAATCACCTCAAACGCGGTACACTAGATCGTCTGGATGTGGCTTTTAGCCGTGACCAAACCGAAAAAATCTATGTGCAGCAACGCCTACTCGAACGCTCAAAATTAATTTACGAACGTCTAGAAAACGGGGCCTATTTCTACGTTTGCGGCGATAAGGAACGCATGGCCTCTGATGTGCAAAACGCTGTATTTCAAATTGTTGCCAAAGAAAGTGGCAAGGGTGAAGAACACGCAGCGGAATATTTGAAGGGCTTGAAAAAGCAGCGACGGTACTTGGAAGATGTATACTGAAATTCGGATTAAGTTGATTTGCCAAGGTTTGCTCGGATGGCCACTTTTGCTTTTGTTCTTGGTTTTTTTTGAAAACGCAGAGGCCCAAACCACGCACCAACAAGCCTATTGGCTTCGGGTGTATGCTAGGGGAAAACTACAGGAAAAATGGTCCTGGCACTTGGAATTGGACGAGCGACGGCTGATTCGCCCTGACCGACAATTGCAGTTTATTGCCCACGCGCACCTGCACTGGAGAGTAGGCGCGCGAACAGAAGTTTCGTTGGGCGGCTCGCATTCAATCGTGAATGAATTGCCTGAATGGCGGCTTTTTCAGGAGCTGCATTACGTCGTGCCCATTGGCGGTCAGTTGCGGTTGGCCAATCGGTTCAGGACGGAACAGCGATGGTTATCACAAGTTGAGGGAGATTGGAGACTGCGGTTTCGGTTGCGATTTCGTTTGCAATTGGATTATAAAATAGGGGCAAAATGGGTGGCAAAGATCAGTGACGAAATCATGTGGCACAAGGAAGCTTTTGACCAAAACAGGACGTATGTTGCATTTGAGCGAGGGCTTTCAAAAGTATTATCGTGGGAACTCGGCTACTTGAAAATCTTCCAAAGACGAACGGAATCAACTTGTTTTGAACGCGATATCTTGCGCAGCACCTTTTATTTGAATTTTTGAATCTTGAATCTTCAAATTTCCGGGCAGTTCAAAAGCAATACTATTTTACAACAAAATGAAAGTCAGACTATTAATACACTGTTTTATTCTTGCATTGACTTCATTGTCGGACTGGTGTATCAGGTGAACAAACAGGCACAACTTCACGGCGGCTATATGAACCTTTATCAGCAACTTCCAAGTGGAAACCAGTTCCGCAATCAGCACACAATTAGGGTGTATTATTTTCACAATTT
>JANMME010000198.1:0-2097 GCA_031373015.1 Saprospiraceae bacterium | reverse complement strand
ACTCCTCCTTCACACATTTCAGTATCCCAAAACCCTTATTTCTGCCAATTCTGCCGCCGCGAAAGCAGGAAGACTTTTGCAGCAGAAATTCCTTCCGAGGTACAAACTCCAAGGCAATTGTAAACTAAAGTTTTTTTCACTCTTAAAATCTATTAAATCATGGCAAAAGAAGTATTGCCTGCTGAACGGGTGCAAACGGCATCTGTCCCCCTCTAATCGGGGCATCTTGCGAGGTTTTTGATAAATATGTCCCATCTTTTGGACAACAATACTGATCGTAAAAAAATCATTCCCTCGAGGTTGTCCAGTTTCCAGAAAGATGATGGGCATTTAAACCTCAGGCAAATTACCCTTCTTATAGCCGACTCCATAGAACCGCTCCCACAAGGCAAATTACGTTCTTTGAATTTTTGATAGTTCATCCGCTTTTCGTTTCTCATAAAGTAACCAAGGATGGTTTCGCAGGTTTGTTCGTCCCACGCAGGGCACATTTGCTTGAACTTCTCGACGATTCCCGTGACCTTGCCTTTCCAGAGCATGTCTTTGAAGGACTGTGTGGTATTCGGCTCTGCCTCAATGGATTGGAGCGGCACGAATGCTATTGCTTTGTTCAGGTTTTGCACCGCATGGTAATAGTCCACCGTTTCGACAATTTTTTCATCCGGCACTCCCAGCGAGAGCAGCATCGGTTTGACGCGGTTCCATATCCAAGGCGCTCCATCAGCGGCTATCTGAACCAGTTCCGCCAGTTCAACATGTAATGCGCTGAGGTATTGCCTCAATACTTCGACCACTTCATCATCCCCAAAGGCGACATCATAAATTGGCAAAGTGTGCCGATCATTCTTTCCGTCTTCAGCTAAAACATTTATTACCAACATCTTAGGCTCTTTCCACGGTGTGTTGAATTTATGGTGCGTCCCCTCTTTGTTCAATTCCGGCAGATAATCACGGGTGCGGGTACGCCCTCCGTCCAGGGAAACAAATACCCGCTTGCCCTTCAGGCTCTCCCGCTTGTCGAGCACCAATTCTGTGCGGCTTTTGATGCATTGCGATGAAATCCGGTTGGCCAATAACCGCATCCGGTCAAACCCTACTTTTATGTGCTGTATCGCAAGCACCTGTTTGGCCACATCGTACGAACAGCACAAGACCGAAAACAAGCACACCAAACTGTAAAATGCAGGAGATGCCTGTTCCATGACCGACCACCATAAATGCAGCATGTGACGGCCGCCCTCATAGCCTTCAGGCACCTTTTTGGCATATAAACTCTTCACTTTGACCCAAAAACCTGTGCGCAACTGGATATGGCAATCCCTGAAAACCAACTTCCCTACACTCAGAGTTTGGGCCAAATCCCGTTGCGAGGCGCGTAAGGGTTCGCCCTTGCTTATTTCAGTGAGTAATTCCTGTGCCGTCCCATTGTAACACTCCATCAGTTGGCAATGAAGCCCTTCCTCAAAACCGTATAAGTCGCCGCAACTCAGGTCATTCATTAATTTTGGAAGATGGACAAGCACCTTCATTTCAAATATTGATCTTATCTTAGCTTCGGTGGCGGAGGCTAACATTTTTATAAAGTTTGGTGGAACAAACTCTAAAAATAGTATCTCTGCCACTTTTTTAGCTATAAACGGGGGGACAAATGCCGTTTACGCCCCCTTAATAACATCAGTTTTAGCGTATTTAACAGCATTATTCAAGGCTTCTTTTAATACCAGAAATATATTGCGTTTTAATTCCGGATTGATATTTCTATTTGGAATAATATCAGACGATGAAAACTCCAGATCAATATTGGCTCCTTCCAGAAAATATACCGCATAGTTTTTCAGGTAACTGGATAAGCTTTCCAAGGTATCATGGGAAGGGTTGACGGCCCATACGATCTCGTTCAACGACGCACTCACCGCTTTTGAATTTTCGATAATACGCTGTAGGGAATTGGCGACAGCTTCATTACTTGCTGGTAGTTTTTTTCTTACAAAGTCGCTCAACATTGTGATCTTGGTGAGTCCTGCACCCAATTCATCGTGAATATCCCGTGCAATGCGGACCCGGACACTTTGCGCTTCACTCCCCGCCCGGTCAGGC
>JANMME010000184.1:0-2067 GCA_031373015.1 Saprospiraceae bacterium | reverse complement strand
AATCGAACCAACAGATAAAAAATCGAAAAAATATTGAAACGGAAATCCGCTCCGTAGATGAGGAGCGTGTGCTTATGTATTGGCAGATTGGCAACTGGAGCGTTATAGGCAGTTTTACCGCATCTTCCCAATTACGTCCGTAGTGCAGGCGCAATTGAACTGGACACAATGCTCATTAGCATTGAAAATGAAGACAAACGGACCAAATCCAGCATTAACCATTTATCAATAACCATTGTATGAGCGGAGAAGTAGTCATCTACCAAAATCAGGACGGCCATATCAAAATAGATGTGAGGCTGGAGGAAGAAACGGTGTGGCTAACGCAAGAACAAATGGCGGTGCTGTTTGGCAAAGGAAGAAGCACCATCACCGAGCACATTCAGAATGTGTTTAGCGAGGGCGAACTAGACGAAGCAATGGTATGTCGGAATTTCCGACTGACCACGCTCCATGGCGCCATCGAGGGCAAAACCCAGTCAAAAGAAGTGAAGCACTACAATCTGGACGTGGTTATTTCCGTGGGCTATCGGGTAAAATCGCAGCAGGGCACCCAGTTTCGTATATGGGCCACCCAGCGCTTAAGGGAGTACATTGTAAAAGGCTTTGCACTGAACGACGAACGCTTCAAGTCGGGTAGTTCCATGAATTACTTCAGCGAATTACAGGAGCGCATCCGGGAGATTCGCCTATCGGAAAAGTTTTTTTATCAAAAAATAAAGGACATATACAGCACTAGTATTGACTATGATGCCAAAGACGAAAAGACCCTTGTGTTTTTCAAGGTAGTGCAGAACAAGTTGCTTTGGGCCATCAGCCGACAAACAGCAGCCGAGTTGGTGTATAGAAGGGTAGATGCCACTCTGCCCCTGTTGGGCATGCAATCATACGATAAAAAGGGGCTTTTGGTAAAAAAAACAGAAGTAAGCATTGCCAAAAACTATCTGAATGAGGACGAAATGAAACTGCTCGGCCTGTTGGTGGAACAATACCTGGCCTTTGCCGAAACCATGGCGCAGCAGCGAGTGCCAATGTATATGCAAGACTGGATTCAGAGGCTGGATGCCATCCTTCAGTTGAACGGCCGTGAACTGCTGACCCACGCAGGTAAGATTAGCCACCAGATGGCCTTGGATAAGTCTGCCGGAGAATATGAGAAGTTCAAGGAGCAGCAGAACGCCGTCGAAAAAGAGCAAAGCCTGAAAGAAATTGAAGAGGACATTAAAAAACTAAAGCCTGGAAAATGACTTTAAACAATGACCATAAAGGCAATCTGGATTTTTTCCATACGATTAGGCGAACCCGGCATTAATCTCAAAATTAAACCCCTCGAATTCGAGGGGTTTAGAAAACAGGCTAAAGAAATAAGGAGGTCAGTTGGTTACAAATTGTAACCAACTGAAAATGCCCTCCGCCGACCGCAAGTTTTACCTGACGGATGTAGCTGATACCGAACATATTTTTCGTTTGAGCCAGTCCATTCCATTGCCGAAAGCCGAGCCATTCAAGCTTTGGCTGGCTCAGGTACCACCCGCTCCTGCGAAGAGATAGATGAAATCATAAAGCAGATATTTAAACGATGAAACTCAAACAACAACTCATAGCCGATATTCAGGGCATCATTGCCCAAGCCAAAGAGCGGGCGGTTCGCTCCGTGGATGCGGAGCGCGTGTTGATGTATTGGCATATTGGACAACTGATTTTCGAAGAAGAGCAGCAGGGCGAGGACCGCGCGGTTTATGGCTCTCTTTTGATACAGGGCTTGGCCGATGAGTTGGAGCCACAATTTGGAAGCTGGTTTTCCAGGCGGCATTTATACTGGTATGTACAGTTTTACCGCAGTTTTCCAAATGTGAACGCACTGCGTACACAATTCAGTTGGACGCACTACCGTACGCTAATACGCATTGAACAAGAATCTAAACGAGAGTTTTACATCGCAGAGGCCACCAAAAACAACTGGTCGGCCCGACAACTTGAGCGGCAGGTAAACAGCCAGTTGCACCGGCTGGCAGATCGATCCGCGCATCCTGCATGCCCCCGGCTCGCTCGTCACCTACGAGCCGC
>JANMME010000152.1:0-1614 GCA_031373015.1 Saprospiraceae bacterium | reverse complement strand
GTTTTCGAGACGGTTAGCTGATATGTCAGCTTTCCCTTTGTTGTTCAATCAACGCAACCCGCCATTGAGACACTCCACCGCCTTCTTTGTCCATATTCCAAGCAGCATTTCGACAAAAACCCAACATTCGGCTTCCATTCCGTTCATTAAAAAAATTAAGCAAAAACATGACAAAGATTTTCCAACATGTGCTGTTAACCCTGAGCTTGGTGTCGTTTATAGTGGCCAATGCCAGATCACAAGGGATCACCACCCCCCGCACCCCCAGCCCTGCTGCCACTGTTTCCCAAACCATCGGTATCTCGACCGTATCCATCAGTTATTCCAGGCCCTCCGTCAAAGGTCGCACAATCTGGGGTGACCTGGTGCCGTACGGCTGGAACAAACAGGGCTTCGGCCTTGGGAAAGAAGCGCCCTGGCGGGCTGGCGCCAATGAAAATACGTTGATCGAGTTTTCCCACGACGTCAAAGTAGGTGGACAAGCGGTGCCTGCCGGGAAGTACGGCTTATTCTTTGTGATCAATAAGGACGATTCCGGGGAAGCCATTCTGTCAAAAGAATACCGCAATTGGGGCAGTTTCTTTTACGATCCGGCTTATGACCAACTGCGAACCAAAATTCAATTGCGCAGCATCCCGCATACCGAATTGCTGAGCTACGATTTTATCAACCTGACCAAAAACGGCGGCGAACTGGTGCTGAACTGGGAGAAAAAGCAGTTTCCGCTCCCTATCGAGTTTGCAGTGGATGAGATTGTTATGGCAAATGCTGCCGCAGAATTGAAGGGGCCCATTGGTTTCAACTGGCAAGGCCCGTACAGTGCCGCCAATTATGCGCTACAGAACAAGGTCAACACGGAACAAGCAATCGTTTGGGCTCAACAGGCTATCGCGCAGAATAAAAATTTCAATACCCTGAACCTTCAAGCGACGCTGCTTCGCCAGGCGGGAAAAACGGCTGAGGCCGATAAAGTGCAGGACGCTGCCACCGCTCAAGCCAATGAAGCAGAACTCAATCAGTACGGCTATCAACTGATCGGCGAAAACAAATTTGACGATGCTATCAAGATCATGAAACTCAACACAGAACGTCACTCCGACAGCGCCAATGCCTGGGACAGCCTGGGCGAGGCTTACGCGCTCAAAGGCGATAAGGCCAATGCGATCGCGAATTTCAAAAAAGCGCTCAGCAAAAACCCCGGCGATGCGGTGCGGGCGAATTCGGAGAAGTATTTGAAGCAGTTGGGGGGGATGTAAGCGGGAGATTAACCGCAGAGGCGCGGAGGCGCAAAGCATTGAATTTCAAGTTCTCCGCGCCTCTGTGTCTAGGCGGTTATAGTAGTTATCTAATAATCTCTAGGCCATTTTTCCCCGCAGCATCTTCCGTTGTAATGCCATCTCATCTTTTTTTACAAACGTGATGGGCACAAACTCATCCGTCGGCGCCCCGATGTAGTAAAGCGCCCATTCCTGATCGTATCGGCTGAGCAAATGTTGAATGCACTCAACGCGGTCGGTGTGTAAGCCTACGACGAACCCCATCTTGCGGAGCGCTTGAGCCCTATCGACCTTTGCCGAAAACAAAGGTATGAAAAAAGACAAAAGCGGGCCCAAG
>JANMME010000083.1:0-5501 GCA_031373015.1 Saprospiraceae bacterium | reverse complement strand
CGGAGCAGGGCTTCCATGGGCGTGGGCTCATTTTCAAAGACGTCCAGGCCCGCGCCGCCGATTTTTCCCGAGTTCAAAGCCGCGAGCAAGGCCGTTTCGTCAATTATCCCACCACGTGCTGTGTTGATAAGGACAGCACCTGTCTTCAAATTTTCCAGTTCAGCCGCACCGATAAGGGCTTTTCCTATACTTGGAATGTGGAAGCTTAAGATGTCTGATTCCCGTAAAACCTTTTCCAAAGATTCGGTAGAGATGGTCAGGCTTAGTTTTAGGTCTTCATGATCACCCAGTTGGATACCAATTTCGGCTTCGCTCACGAAGGGGTCGTGCGCCCGCACACGCATCCCGAGGCCTAGCGCGATCTTGGCAAGTTCTTGCCCAATTCGTCCAAAACCCACGATTCCAAGCGTTTTTCCTTTAATTTGGAAGCCAGACTCGGACTCTTTTTTGAGTTTTTTAAAATCACCGCCAGCCGCCAGTTCGCGGTTGCTGCGCTGAAGCATTCGGGCAAGGGTGAAAATATGGGCAGCAGCAAGTTCTGCCACGGCACGCGAGGATGCTTGTGGGGTGTTGAACACTTGAATGCCTTTGCTTTGGGCGTATTCCACGTCAATATTGTCGAGACCAACGCCGCCACGACCGATGATCTTGAGTCTTTTAGCCCCGTCAATGACAGCCTTGGTCACTTTTGTGGCGCTGCGCACGATGAGCACATCGTAATCGGCAATACCTGCTGGGAGATCGTCTTGTGCAATTTTGTCTTCGCTGACTTGATAAGAAGCCTCTTCTAAGAGCAAGAGGCCGTCGGGGTGGATGCCGTCGTTGGCGAGTATTTTGATCATGATGTGTATTAAACCGCTAAGGGGGCTAAGGAGAATTTTGGGGGCTCAAAGGTAAGAAAGCAATTCGCGAATGAGCAACCGCATCTTTGGTTCTGCGGCTTGTGCCGTAGAAATTACATCCTCTAATGTGGTGACGCGGATAGCCGAGCGCGGATACGAGACGTTGCTGACGAGCGAAATCATCAGAACGGGTAAGCCGCCATGCCGTGCCACCAATACTTCAGGGATGGACGACATGCCGGTGCAATCGCTGCCCAGGCGGCGGAGCATGTCGTATTCGGCGGGTGTTTCAAGATTGGGGCCGGGCAGGGCGGAATACACCCCCTCGAAAGCGCGGATGCCTTGGGCCTTGGCAATTTCCAAAGCCTTCCGGCGCAAGCCCTCATCATAAGTGTGCAGCATATCAGGGAAACGCGGGCCGAGACGTTCGTCGTTGGTGCCGCGCAAAGGGTTTTCGGGGAGTAGATTGATGTGGTCACTTACGATCACAAGGTCGCCGGCATGGAAGTGTGGATTCACGCCACCAGATACATTGGTAATGATAATGCGTTCAATATCAAGGGCTTTTAGCACCCGAATGGGGAAGGTCACCTGCTCCATCGTCCAGCCCTCGTACCAGTGAAAACGGCCGGCCATGACTACGACCGGGTGTGTGCCGAGGTGGCCAAAGATCAGTTTTCCTTTGTGGCTTTCGACGGTGCTTTGGGCAAAATGGGGGAAGTCGCTGTAATCGATTTCGGCTTGAATACTGAGGTCGTCGGTCAAATTTCCCAACCCTGTGCCGAGCACTATGCCGCTGCGGGGCTGAAAATCGGTACGGCTGCGGATAAAGGAGGAGGCTTCCTGAATTTGTTCGTAGAGCGGCATGTCAATGCTTGAGTTCATGAGCCGCAAAGTTCGTCCAAAACCGCGTAGCGGTGTCATTATAGTAAAGAAGCCGAGACATTGCTGCCCCGGCTCCATGAAAACACCTAAAACCCTATTAACTAACCTTATGAAAACTCTTTTTGTTAGCCGACTTGAATGTTTTTCGTTATCGGCTTGGCTTCTTCTTTTTTAGGAAGCGTAACGTTCAAAATGCCATTTTCATAAACAGCAGCAATCGCATCTTGGTTCACTGAATTGGGCAATTTAAACGAACGGCTGAATGATTCGTAGCGGAATTCGCGGCGCAGCAAACGACCTTTATCGGTTGGAACTTCTTCAGTTTTCTCTTCGCGCTTCGCCGTTACGATCAGATGGCCGTTTTCGACGTTTAGTGCAAAATGTTGCTTTTCAAAGCCTGGAGCGGCCAATTCTACCTTAAATAAATCGTCGGTCTCCGTTACGTTTACTGCGGGTTGACTGAGTTGAGCGTCGTTGCCGACGAACTCGCCGATACCACGGTTGAGCAGTTCATCAAAAAAACCGTTGGAGAAGAATTTGGTTGCGGGGAAAGGTTGAACTTTAACAATGCCTGTCATATTTTGACAAAATTTTGATAGTGAAGGTTTAGAAAGTTGATCGGCGAGAAACTTGAAGTGTTGTTTCGGTCGCAGGTAATACCCCTTATTCAATCTACATACCATTCGTCAAAAACACTTGTTTTGGCAATTTTTTGAAAAAATTAAATGACAAAATGACGGTTATTATTAAATAATAATGCCAAAATGACACTTTTTCTTTAAAGGCATTTTCGCAAACACCGTCAGAGGGAGTATCCCGGGGCACTGTTCCGGGGCACTTGATCCATAAAATTGCAGAAATAAAAACCTGACGCAAGAGGCGTACCGCTTAGCGCAACTTCTCGTTCGCGGCGTGCCTCGCTGTATCCCGCCGCGTTTTCTAGTCCAAATTCTTTTGGAGCGCTTCGGTGAGGTCAATGCCCGTTTGGGATCATTGAGGCGACATCTCCGGCGAAGGAGGGGGGCATCTAAATGTTCAAACCGGCGGAATGTCTCCATTTTACATAACTTTTCGCTAATTAGATGTAGCAAATTAGCGAAAAATACATTTTTTCAGTATCTTGCAGCCAAATTGCTCAAAGTTTCATGGAAAAAATAATCGGCAGGAAAGACGAAATAGCCAAGCTCAATGCACTCAAAATTTCTAAAAAATCGGAATTTGTAGCCGTTTATGGCAGACGAAGGGTTGGAAAAACGTTTCTCGTTCGGAATGTTTTTGAAGCACCTTTTAGCTTTCAATTGTCGGGTGTTGCCAATGTTGGCTTGAAACAGCACCTCACAAATTTTCACAATGCGTACTTAAAACTCAATCCAGACGCAACTATAAAGTCGGCGCCCAAAGATTGGTTCGATGCGTTCAACCGATTAAGCCTTCTGTTGGAAAAACAAAACGCGGCTAAAAAGGTCATTTTTTTGGATGAATTACCGTGGCTCGATACCCCGCAATCTAAATTTATTTCCGCTTTGGAGTATTTTTGGAACAGTTGGGCATCTGCCCGTACCGATGTCTTGTTGATTGTTTGCGGCTCGGCAGCGTCTTGGATTATCAATGAATTAATCAACAATCGGGGTGGTTTGCACAATCGGCTCACGGACAGAATCCTTCTAAAACCTTTTACGCTGTCCGAAACTGAAATTTTTTTAAAAGATAAAGGGTCAAATTACGACCGCTATCAACTTTTGGAACTGTACATGGCCATTGGCGGCATTCCATATTACCTCGAAAACATACAAGTCAATCGAAGCGTGGCTCAAAATATTGACCGTTTGTTTTTTACGGAAGGAGGGCTTTTGGCAACCGAATATGCCAATTTGTACCGCTCTTTGTTCAACAATTATGAAAAACACACCTTGGTTGTTGAAGCCTTGTCGCATAAAGCCAAAGGTTTGACCCGAAAAGATTTGTTGGCTTTGACGAAATTGTCCGATGGCGGCTCTATGACAAACCTTTTAGAGGAGTTAGAACAATCGGGTTTTATTCGCCGCTATTTGCCGTTTGGCAGAAGCAAAAAAGAAGCCCTTTTCCAATTGATTGATCCATTTACTTTATTTTTCCTAACTTTCGTTAAAGATAGTAAAGCCGATATGAAAGGCTCATGGTTGGCACAATTAGACAGCCCAAAATGGCGGGCGTGGAGTGGCTATGCCTACGAATATATTTGTCGCTACCATGTTGATGGGCTCAAAAAAGCCTTGGGTATCAGTGGCGTATATGCTGAAATATCCGCCTGGCGCAGTCAAACAAGCGAAAATGGCGCACAAATAGACCTTATTATTGACCGAAATGACCGCATTATCAATATCTGTGAAATTAAATTTTCTGTCAAAACCTACACTATTACAAAGATATATGTCGACAATTTACAAAATAAACTCATGGCTTTCAGAACAGAAACGGGTACAAATAAAACCCTGTTTTTGACCTTGATTACGACTTATGGTTTGACGCAAAATGAATATTCGCAACGTTTGGTCAATGATGTGATTGATATGAAAGCATTGTTTGATTGAAAAATCTTCGTCCCTGTGCACGTCTATTTCACCTTCCGATTGGCAGAACATCCGTAGCCACTTTCAAGATCCGGTCATTGAATGGACAGCCTCAATATTTGAAGAAATAGGAATTACCTCAACTCAATTTCTCATTCCCGGCGTGGCGGGCAGCGTCGCGTACCGTCTTTTTAGCCAGATTTTTCTGAAGTGCCTCCGTGAGGTCAATACCTGTTTGGTTGGCGAGACAAAGAATCAGAAACAGCACATCGGCCATTTCGTCGGCGAGTTGGGCAGGAGCATCCGCAGCGTCTGCCGGGTTTTTGAACGACTGCTCGCCGTAGATACGCGCCATGAGTCGCGCAACCTCGCCCACTTCTTCCATGAGCAGGACGGTATTGGTGAGTTCAGAATAATAGCGGACGCCGATGGTTTTAATCCATTGGTCCACAGTGAGTTGAGCCTCTTGAATTGTCAAGGTAGGGGAAGATTCGATTTGTTAAATAAAAAACCCCTCCGAAAGTGTGACTTTGCTGGAGGGGTTTTGAGGACATTCTTATTTGTTTTCGAGTAGAAGACCTCGTAGGTTTTAAAAACCTACGAGGTCTTTCGATTCGAGCGGTCAGACGACTTTAAATCTTCAGGCTGCAGGCGCCTGCCCGCCGCCACTGCTTCGGCCACCGCCTCCGCCTCCACTGTTGCGTCGTTGCCCACCACGAAAAGGCTGTTTTTGCCCGCCTTCTTTTCGTTGTCCTTCGCCACCGCTTCTGCGGGGAGGCTGTGATCTGCCGCCGCTGCCTTGGCGGGGGGCGTGTCTTTGCTCAGGTTCTTCAGCTAAGCCGGGTGGTAGGGGAAGTTTGGGCACTTCTTTTCCGATGAGTTTTTCGATGCGTTTGAGGCGCTGGAGGTCTGTATAGTTGATGAGCGTAAGGGCAGTGCCTTTGCGCTCAGCGCGGGCCGTGCGCCCGATGCGGTGCACGTAATCTTCAGCATCGCGGGGGGCTTCAAAGTTTATGACGAGGTCAATCCCGTCAATGTCAATGCCGCGGCTCAACACATCGGTGGCCACCAGGATGTCAATTTTTTGATTGCGGTAGTCGAGCATCACCTGTTCGCGCTCGTTTTGTTCGAGGTCGCTGCTGATGCGCTCTACGGAGAGCTTGCGGCTTTTGAGTTTTTTGTACAATTCGTTGACTGCCAGTTTGCTGGAACAAAAAATAAGCGT
>JANMME010000826.1:0-1998 GCA_031373015.1 Saprospiraceae bacterium | reverse complement strand
TACTTGATGTCGTAGTTGATATACGGTTGCCTTCGAAGCAATAGCATTTTTACGAGTTCATCACTTCTTCCAAAAACTCCCAATCGCTCCAATCTTTCCCATCAAATCTATAGGTATCAGAGCGATTCAACATCCAAACCTCCGATGTTCGTTCCACCAGAATCCCGCCCCAAAGTCCTTTTTCTCCGTTGCCGTCGAATTCCTTAAAATACCGTTGCAAGGCTTCGGCCCTTAATCCGGCATCTTTCGCAGTCATTCCATCCTTTGTATCGAAAATTCCGACGCTGCCGTTTTTGAATCGAACAAGATAGTCTGGGTAAAAAGTGCGCGTAACATCTCCTTCCGCGTACTGCACACCAAAATAGGTTTCTTTGGATGCTCCATTTTTGTACCACCATTCCACTTGCTCGGACTTACTTTCAAGCCATTTTTCAAACGCCTTTTCAGGACTGCTACGTGTTTTTGATAACCAGCATTCGTTGTAGAATTGCAGTTTAGCAGGGAAGGTCTCGTCGGTTAAGTCGCTATACTGGGCTGATTCCGGGATGCGCCAATTCGGGTTCATTTTGTCTTTCGCCTTTGACTCGACCTCATTTACCCGCAGTGGTTCGTATTCATCCACTGCTTTTTGTAGCGCAGTTTTAATTTTATCCGTGTTTTCAGCTCGGAGAACAAGGTGCTGAACGGCCAAAGCGCCGCCATTCATGGGCGAGTAATCAAAGTGCCGGTTGAACCAATCGTACAATGACTTCCGCAAAGTAGGCAAGGAACGGGCCCGGTTGTAAGTGCCCAAAAAGCCCAACAGCATTTTATCGAATGCAAACTGAACGTCTGAGTCGGAAATGTGCGTGACGTGTTCTGTCAACGCAATGTTCTTGGTAGTGTAGCCATACTCATCGTACCGATCCATGACTATCATGCCCTCCTTGCCCATTTTTGCATCACTCCGCCCCAAATCAAAGTTCATACCCAAGGCCCGAATGCGACGGTGATTTTCCTCCATATCAACCAACCCGTAAGTCTCCAAACCAAATGCTTCACAGAAAACCCGGTTCTGCAAGGCGTAAAAACTGGTAGTCAGATCGTTGTAATCTGCACGTTGACGATAGTATGAAACCAGTGACACATTTTCCAATCCTTCGCGCTTCCTGACCGTGATGTTTTGCAGAATGCCTGTCGGTTCGCCGGCTTCTTCTTCTACACTGAGCGGGTAGATATTGGTGTACACATAGCCCCTGTTGAGGTCTTCTCTCAAATAGTGTTTTTGCTCTGGCATCCGCAGGATGCGCCCGACCGTCTGGATTTTGAACGGCTCGCTTCTGATATCGCGGAACATCACCAGTACCTGTGCACGTGGGCAGTCCCAACCAGTCGCTACCGCTTGTTTAAAGAGCAGGAATTGAACAGGAGAATCCATGTCGCGAATGCCTTCCAGATTGATTTTTTCGTTGGAAAGCCAAATTGCCAGAAGGCCATTCTCTGTGGAAATGCCTTTTTCCAGCAGGTAATTTACCACCGTTTCTTGCTTGGCATCGCCTGCTTTACTGTCGGGTAATTGTACCAATACCAATGGGTTGATTTTGGCGCCCTCTTCTTTAAAAGCATCAAAAAGCGCAATACGCCGGGCAAACGCAGCATCGAGGATGACTTTTTCGCTGGTGGATTCGTCAGATTTGTCGTCGAACCGCACTACATCGGGATTGATCGGGATACTTTTTTTGATCATCCCGGCCGCAATAACCTCTTCGGGCAGCACCAGCACGTTGGCTCCTTTTTTGCGTTTGATGTCTGCATCATCAATTTTCAAGGTAGGCGTAGCGCTGACCTCAAGTGTGAGGTGAGCGTTGATCACATCGCGCAATTCGCGGGTGCTTTCTGCGCTGTGCCCTTTGTGGCTCTCATCTATGACAAGAATGATTTTTGCGCCTTCCATGCGGGTATTGGGCAGCACTTCCTGAAAACTGCTGAAATCGCCGCTGTCACGCATCACCCGGTTTT
>JANMME010001137.1:0-3357 GCA_031373015.1 Saprospiraceae bacterium | reverse complement strand
CCGGGATTTACATCGGCATTGTTGTCGTCGCAGTCGTCCATGCTGCCGGTGCAGGCACCGATAGCGGAGTAGCCGTCGCCGTCGGCATCGGGGAAAGGTTGCAATGAAGTAGATAAAAAATATTGCACTCGGACAAATACTCGGACAGATGCGAAATACGAAATAAATGACGATTTTCGCTCACTTGACGAATGTTCGTCTTAGTTTTGCCCCGAATCAGCCCGCTTTTAAAATGAACAATCGCCCAAGTGTCCGACTGCCCCGTCGGATCGCCTCGGTGTTTTTTTCGGTACTGCTTTTTGGCGGATGCCGCGAACAAGATGCCGAACAAAACCAGATTATCACCCTTTCGCTGCTGCTCGCGCTGGGTTTCGCACTCTCGCTTTTCTTCCGCCAGCGCGTCCGTAATAGGATTTTGGCGCAGGAAAAACAACTGGTGGAAGCCCGCGAACGTTTGAAAATCCTGGAACTCGAACGCGCCGAAGCAGTCTTGAAAAACACGCAAGACGAATTGGATGCCACGACCCAACTGCTTGCGCTCAAAAACCAATTTATCGAAGCGCTGGAGATGCGCCTCAGCCATCAGCATATCGGCCCTGCCGATGGAATAGCCCCAGGCCCAGCAGGAAACAACGATATGCGCAGCATGAAAATCCTGACCGAAACGGATTGGGCACGCTTCCGAGAACGGTTTGAGCAGCACTTCCCCGGGTTTCTGCAATACCTCAAAACAAGGCACGGCGCCTTGACCGCCGCTGAAATCCGGCTGTTTTTGTTGATGAAACTGAGCTTCGACACGCATGAAATTGCCGGGACGCTCGGCATCTCGAAAGACAGCGTCTGGCGCAGCCGCCACCGGCTGGCAAAAAAACTCAGCCTGCCCGAAACCGGAAATTTAGACAGATTTGTACGCGAATTTGGGTGAGACAATTTGAAGTAAAAAGTTCGGATTTTGTTTCCCAAAGACCTCCTCCACAATCCGTTGGTGGACTATCCGGGGATTCACTACTCTATCATTGCGGTGGTGGCTGTTTTGGTGGTGGTTTTTCTGTGGAAGAAGCCATTTGCCGTGGGTGGCGTCCTCGTCAACAACTTCTTCGGAGAGGATTTCCCAAAAAGGGGCAAAAACAGGTAGATACCGCTCGCTATGCCGCATTTTTCAACAATTTTTTTAAAAAAAAGGCCAATGAAACCACTTAACTTTGACGCAGGTTCTACTCGTCACAATTAATCTTTTTCGCATGAAACAGACTTTGACCAATTTTGCTGCCTCCCATAAATCCCGTTTTTTTTTCCTCCTCCTGTGTTCGCTTTTTTCCTTCCAAAAGATAAATGCGCAACACTGCCACCCAAGTTTTCATTTTACCGTCAATGGGAACACGGTAATCTTTGAGGACTTGTCCACAGCGGATGGGAATATCACTTCCTACAACTGGGATTTTGGGGATGGCAACACGAGCACCGAACAAAACCCTACCCATACTTATGCAACGCCTGGCACCTACAATGTCTGCCTGACGATCACAGCGCATCATCCAGATTGCACGGCAACCTTTTGCCACCACGTGGTGATAAACCATCCTCCCCCAGGCGAGTGCCATGCGGAATTTACTTCACACCAAGCTGATCCTGCTGAGCCAACCATTGATTTTACGGACCTGTCCACCAGCGACGGAATCATTGGCACCTGGGAATGGGATTTTGGCGACGGAAACACGTCAAACGAACAAAACCCCACGCACACCTACCCTGGGCCGGGGGTGTACCTGGTTTGTTTGACCATCACGGACGAAGACGGCCATTGCACCAGTCATGTTTGCCATCATCTGGTAATACATCACCCGCCTTTGCACGAGTGCCAAGCAGCCTTTGCTGTACACCAGCCCGACCCGGCCCTGCCAACTTTTGATTTTACAGATCAGTCTACGAGCGACGGGACGATAGTCTCCTGGGAATGGGATTTTGGAGACGGGAATACCTCTAATGATCAGAATCCTTCCCATACCTACAGCTCGGTGGGAGCCTATCTCGTATGCCTTACCATTATAGATGATAAAGGCTGCACCAGTCATGTGTGCCATCAAATCGTGGTGCATCACACGCCTCCAGGCCATTGCCATGCTGCTTTCCATGCAAATCAGCCAAACCCAGATCACCCAATCATCCATTTTACAGATCTGTCCACCAGCGATGGAGGCATTGACGCCTGGGAATGGGATTTTGGAGACGGCACCACCTCTACAGAGCAAAACCCGATACATACTTACGCAACACCGGGTACGTACCTGGTTTGTCTGACCATCGAGGATGATGATGGGAACTGCACCAGCCATGTGTGCCATCATATCCAAGTGAATCATCCGCCTGCCGGTGATTGCCATGCCGCTTTCACTTTCGAACTTGTTGCCGGCGGCCTTGGCGTTCAGTTTACCAACACTTCTACCGGGACGACTGCCCACACCACTTACTTCTGGGATTTTGGTGACGGAGGCACTTCCACAGAGGAAAACCCCCACCATACCTATTCGCATGATGGCCATTACACCGTTTGTCTGTTTATTGAGGATTTAACAATAGGGTGTCATTCACATGTTTGTCACACCATTGCGTTGCCCCACCTCGGTTTGCTTCATCCATATCCTTCCGACGCAATTCCTAAGCCTGGATCAAGTGTAAATCAAGGGAATGGAGTGGAGTTAACCCATCCATCAGATAACAAGTTGATTGTTTATCCTAACCCGGTGGTAGGTACGCTCCAGATCAATTATCAAGTTTCGGTTGCCGGAAAAATTACATTTGAATTATTCAACCTGACAGGTGTCCAAGTAATTAAATTGGCCGAGGACCTGCAGTCTGCTGGCTCCTACACCAAGGTCATCCCAGTCGGCAATCTTGTGCCAGGTGTATATGTTTTGAAAACAACGATGGATGGAGAAACCTTCCTGCGTAAGATAACCGTGCAATAAATATGAAATTCAATCCGCTCTTCTTCTTAACCATCTTTTCATCTCTTTTTCTGCCAGCGCAAAATACCGTGCAATGGTCAGATTCAATGGTGGTGGCTTCTACCCCACTACCCATTACGGCGCCCCGTATTGTCCTGCTGAAAGACGGCACGCCCTTGGTTACTTGGGGAACGAGCGGCACTCCCACGCAAATCTGGTGCGCCCGCTTTGAAAACGGGGTGTTCAGTGCTCCCGTAGGCGTGGTGCAAGATTCTGGCGTGCATGGTGATGGTCGCGTTTGGGCGAGAGTATGGCATTTAGATGATGGATATTCCCCTGTCATGAGCGTGATTGAGTTTGATGTGGATCATTGGAGATTCGAGAGTCGCGCTTTCGAGAGGTTGGATCGTTC
>JANMME010001123.1:0-2696 GCA_031373015.1 Saprospiraceae bacterium | reverse complement strand
TACGCAAGGCCCGCCAAGCTCCGCCGCAAGGAGTCCGACACGGTGATCCACGGCCCCCTGGATTTGCTCGAAGCCATCTTCGCCATTGGCCGCAAGGGCATCTCCATGCAGCGCTACAAGGGCCTGGGCGAAATGAACCCCGACCAGCTCTGGGAAACCACGCTCGACTCAAACGTCCGCTCGCTGCTCCGCGTGAAAGTCTCCGAACTCGACGAAGCCGACGACATCTTCACCAAACTCATGGGCGACGTGGTGGAACCAAGACGAGATTTCATCAGGGAGAACGCATTGAACGTGGCGAATCTGGATGTTTGAGTCGAAAGATCGACATGAAAGAAGTTGATCAAGCTCACTATGCCGACAGCAAAATTTTCGATGATATTGGGAAGTATTTGGTGTTATTTCAGACCTTGGAATCCTATTTGGATCGAATGATTGTGTTGGCAATCGGACATGATAGATATCACATTGGATTGGCCGTAGTTGCTAAGCTCTCGAACCGAGCGAAAATAGATATTTTGAATGCGTCTGTGCTTGGCTCGGGAGTAAAGGTAATAGCAGAAAAATCACAGTCAGAATGGTTGGGGAAGTTTAGGAAATTTATTAAGGCATGTGAAAGCGAAGGAGAAATACGAAACTCACTCGCGCATAACAATTTCCTTTTTGAGTTTGTGAAAATTGGTGGGCCAGTGATTAACAGTCGCCGCTCCATAAATAGAAACGGTCTTCAGATTCGCAGTCAAGAAGTGACTGAGACGACAATGAAAGTATCTCTCCAAAAAATTAGTCGGCTTTGCGTGGATGCAGGCTTTATGCATGTTCAGCTTGTGCATTGGTCTGACCATTTTGATCAAAAAACGAATGATGCCAATATTAAGAACAAAGATGTAGCTCTCGACTGAGAACATATCGTTGTTTCGAAGCAAAGAATGATAACACGAATCAAAAACATACTATCAAGTGTTAGCTTCTGGTTTGCCATAAACTTGTTAGCGCTCGCCGCACTTTTGATTTTTCATTTTACTTCGATCAAACATTCCCGCCCACCGTGGTGGTCTGATATCTTTGCCGTTTCAGTCAATCTGCTTACGGGTGGTGCGGTATCGTTTTTGTTTTATTTTTTGGTGGTGTTCATTCCCGAAAGGCGGAAGAAAACAATAATCAAGACGAATTTGAAAGCTTCATATCTGAACATAAAGCGCGACATTCTTTGGCAGGTCGTATTTGCGAGTAGAAAAGGCGGTCGAAGTGACATTTCGACCGACTCGGAGACCATTGACAACCTAATGGACATGCAAAAGTTCAAAGACGCTTTCAGCAGTGGTCGCGAGGGTAATGAGGGGTACTACGCGTTTTGCAATCAGATGAGCGACGATACCCCGGAATTCAGAGAAATCCTTCTCAAATTTAAGATGCTTGCCAAGCAAATCGAATACATTCTGGATAACTATGGATTTGAAGATCAACAAGTATTTGATTTTTTGAAGCGGCTCGAAATGTTTCTGATGAGAATGGAAGTTCAGAAACCAGGATATGATGAATCGAAGCTGCTCTGCAATTTTATCTATGAACTATTTTCCGGTTGGGACATGATTGAAGGGTATCGCAGCTACGACAAAATCCAAAAGATGATTGATGATATTTGATAGCGTGCTGTTAGATCGGGCGTTTAATAATTTGATGCAATGCGGCATTCTGGAGAGTAATACGAGGGTTAAATCATGCCCACGAAGAAGCAATTAGAAGCAATCAACAGCTATGCTGCTATCATGGAGGAAGAAAAAATACGTCTTGATGCAATTGGAGCAGCATTAAGTGGGCAAACCAGTTTGCCCGGTCAGTTGGTCCGGGAATTTTGCTATTTACAACTGCGAATGCTTTGCGAACTGATTGCGTTGGGCTGCCTGACAGCACATGGGGATATCACCGCGACGGAAACAAAAAAGCTCAGGAACGCATGGTCGGCAGATGACATAATAAAGCAATTAGAGCACCTACATCCTACTTTTTATCCCGAGGCGGCAGAGCAAGACCCAAAAGACCGTCGGCACGTGACAGCGGTAAAGTCGGGCTTCTTAACTAAGGCAGAATTGCTTCTGCTGAATGGCAAGTGTGGCGATCAACTTCATCGTGGCAGCATCAAAAAGTTGCTTTCGCCACGAACCCCATTTCAAAAGCATTTCTCGGAAATCATTGACTGGACACAGAAGATTGAGGTGTTATTGCGTTTACACCTGATCTCCCTCTTTGACGGGAAGACGAGCGTGATTTGCATGCTCCGTGACGCCAGCAACAATAACCGTTCTCAGGTTGCAATTGTCGAGAGATTCGATGAGAACGTATCCTCATAATGGCTCATTGTCTGGATCGGGTCATTTACCCCCTGACACTATATTCCAATTAAGCCATTTATGTTCTTGTCCATCCCGGAGGGGTCTCGGTCGCGAAGGTGATCATGGACGGGGTAGATGTGGCGCCCGCATCCATAAGATGGGACACCTGACTGAATTCGACCCTATTTGGGCGCTATGACTCGAATTGGGCGGGTGCCAATCTTGGCCCCCGTTACGGCATCCACGGCAACCGGTTGGATTTCTTTTCCGGTTTCGGCGTCCACAAACCGCGTCAGCTTGCCGCCGCCACGGTATTGGCGTCCCCAGGCGCCGATCATGAACAGCACCGGCAGGAAATCCCGT
>JANMME010001110.1:0-8452 GCA_031373015.1 Saprospiraceae bacterium | reverse complement strand
TCGAAGCTTTGCCGCACACACCGCAGCTGGAGCTGGTATAAAAATGACGTTCCAATTTCTTGATGTCAAAGTCAAAATCGGGCTGCAAGGAGACCGTCACCATGTTCTCTCCAAGCACCCTTGCAGAAAAAACATCGGAGACCTTTTGTATAATACCTTCCGTGAAAAGAAAACCAATCGCCAGGTTCTCGTCCGCGCCGGGTGTGCGCATGGTGATGGACACGTTTTGGCTTTTGCGCTTGGTGATTGGGCCAAATTCCAGGCGGATTTCGAGGGGCTCTTCTACGGCAAGCAGGTCGGAGGCTTCCCAGTGGGTGGAGCCTTTGTATTTGTGGATGAGGATTTGTTTGGTGGCGAGATGGTTCATTATTTGTGGAGGTGGTGGTGCGGAAGAAGGGAGCGTTGGATGGCATGGGTGAATTAGTACGCGAAGGTAGTTTTGGAAAGCCATTTCTCGAAGACGTATTAAAAAACCCCCGACTTGTAACCACAGGTCGGGGGAATCAAAAAATTCCCTTTCGTAATTAATAAATCGTTATTCCTTCACCAACTTCCTTATTTACCTACCACAATCACCAAGCAAACAGGTTGCCGCGCAAGGCGAAAAAATTATATCTTTATAATTCTATGATAGGATAATTGTCCATTTTCTGATTGAAGCATTAAGAAATACATGCCTGTAAGAAAGTTAGAGAAATCAACAGTCAATTTATTGCAATTCAATAAATGCTCGGATAGCACATGCTTGCCATCTAAAGAATATAGCGTGTAACTTCCACTCAGGTTTTCAGGTAATTCAATATTTAGCACATCTATTATTGGGTTAGGGTATATTTTATTGTTTAAGGTTTTGGTAATATTTTTAGTAGACACATAAATCGAAGAGTCTCCGGTGCTGATGCAATTGGAGTTAGGATCAACTTTTATTACAAAACCATTTTTTCTATAACACATATTTTTCACATTTCCCTCAATCCCGATACCTCCACAGTCAGGATTTGAAAAAAGGTCTTCTTTACTTCCAATCGCTTGAATTAAAAAATCTGAACTGCATGCGCAATTATATTTTAAATATGGTTGATGTAACAGAAATAAAGTATCTATTGAAGCCACAAGACAATGATAATAAATTGAATCTCCAATACCTATGTTATCATAACTGTGAAGCAAAAGATCAATTCCATTGAATTCTTCATAGGTATAAATTTTATGATTTTCTTCTCTTATATACCTTACAAATTGAGTAGAACTATTGCCCCATTGGATAGCCGGATTATTTAGGCAATAATTTAAATTTGTTCTCTCTGAGTACAACTTATAATATTTTTTAAGCGCTATTGAAGTATCACCTTTAATAAAATAAGTAAATGAGCTTTTTTCAACAGCAAAACTTTGATTGCAATGAGGACCTTCACCGTATAAAAATTCTGCTTGAGTATACCACTCACTTGTGCTATCAATAAAAGGGAAGTTTGCCAATTGAGCATTTGAATTGTTAGATATAGTCAGAAAAATAAGTAAGTGAAAAAATTTCATATTGAGTTTGTTTAAATTTGTTAACATGCTTCTGTGCGATACTCTGGGATACCGATAACTGCAAAGAGTTGATTGAAAGAAATTACAGTTAAAGAATTCCGGCCTAAACGACCGAAAAAGAAGGTTTTATATCCTTGTCCAAAAGTCACCCCCTTTTCTCCAGCAAAAAAAAGTCATCCGACCACCGGGCGGGTAAAAGGAACAAACGGGAACAATACAGAACAAACGGAAATCAGACTTGGGTTTCCAAAAACTCCCTGAGCAATAGTGCTGTCCTTTTTTCGGTAGGAGAATGCTTACATATTCAATTGCTACAAAAAGGGGTACTCAAACGAGTATCCCTTTTGTTTCGGTAGGCGAGTGCTTGCAAATTCACGTGCTACCTTTGCGAGATGCAATTTGAGGACATCGAAAATCTATTGGAATTCTTGGAAGGCTATCAGGGCAACAACTTATTTTATTTTGATCTGGGAGTCGTAACCGATGTATTGGCCAAGGAAATCCACCGCTTATCGGGGGTTGAGGTGTCGGGGTATTTCCATATTGTGGACTCGTACTCCATCCGACATATTTGGAGTAGGCACAGCAATCCCGATGTCGAACGATCCAGAGGCCAATTAGCCATCGAAAAAAGTGACATTGCACTCATACCGATGATTGTGAAAGACTACGACCAGTTGACCCACGAGTTTTCGCGTCAAAAACACACACTGATTTTTCAAAAGGTGTTGCCCAAAGCCACCTACGTTTATTCGGCTGAGATTCGAGTGGGCAAACATCGGCGGATTTGTTGCCAGTCTCTGCGTATTTTGAACATAAAAAAAGCCGACTGACCGCGAACGGCCAGCCGACTTGATTTTTGTATTCAACAGCGTCCGAATGGTTTGCACCCCTCAACGCCACGTCCGAAAACGTCTCTGTCGAACTACGCTGCAAAATTAAGCCTTCTTGGGCTTAAAAGCAAAATTTAAGTTTAAATTTCTACAGTACCCCATGCACTCGCGCCCCTTGCATGAAATCCAAACGGAAATCAAACCCGGGTAAGCTGCTCTAAAAACTCCTGCTTTTTGCGCTTCGACACCGGCACCTGCGAGCCGTCCACCATGGTCACAGTGCTTTCGCGGTCGAACTTGCGGATGTGCGACAGGTTGATGAGGTGCGATTTGTGTACCGCGAAAAAGCCATAGTCTTCCAGAAGCTTTCGGAACTCGCCCAAATTGTAGGACGACACGATGCCCTTCGTTTCTTGCACCACCACGCGGGTACATTTTTGAAGCCCCTCGCATCGGATGATCTGGCTGGTGGCGACAAACTCCAGACCTTCCATGGTCGGGATGCCGATGCGGTTGTTCGCATTGCCGGGATTCAGGATGTTGTGCAGGAGCTGGCGGTTGCGCTCGTTTTCCATCTTGGCCTCGATGCGTATGTGGGCGTGGTTTACCGCAGCGATCAATTCTTCGGTCTGTATGGGTTTGAGCACATAGCCCACAGCACAAAACTTGATGGCATCCAGGGCGTAGTCGCCAAAACCCGTAACGAAAATGATCTCAAAATCCAGCGAGGGCAGCCGTTTCAACAAGTCGAAGCCGCTCTCGCGCGGCATGGCAATGTCAAGAAAAACAAGTTGCGGGTGCTTTTCCGTGATGAGACTAAAGGCCTCGGCGGCATCGCCGACTTGGCCGATCACAGTTACCTGTGGGCAGTATTGCCGGAGTTTTTCTTCGAGAACGGCCCTTGATTTGGGCTCGTCGTCCACTAAAATTGCAGTTATCATGGTATTTAGACTTTGGATACTGGACATTGGACGCTTCGCGCTTGGTATCGGCAAAAAAGGGGGAAGACATTTAGTCGGTTATTGGGATGCTGAGGGTCACCCTTGTTCCTGCCGCGCTGCCGTCAGGGTGCCGCAAATCCTCCACTTCAATTTTCACCTCGTAGCCTTCTACTTGGCTGAGGGCTTCCAGCCGCTCGTGTACGATCTGCATCGCCCGGCTTTTGTAGTTTTTCAGGGATTGTTCGCGCAATGCCCCTGCGGCTTCCCGGCCCACGCCATCGTCTTCAACGATACAATGGATTTCTTTGCTGCCATTGGCGGAAACCTTGATCTGCAGCAGCCCTTTTTCTTTTTTGTGGAAAAGCCCGTGGTTGATGGCGTTTTCGACAAAAGGTTGCAAGAGCATGGAGGGTATTTCTACCTCGTCTGTGTCAATATTTTCTTCCACCGAAAACTTTGCCTCGAATCGCCCTTCAAAGCGCATTTTCTCTAGCTCCACATACAATTTCAGCAGCCGGATTTCCTCTGCGAGGGTGATGTATTTGTTTTTCGAACTTTCCAAAAACAGTCGCATCAGTTGCGCGAACTTGGTCAGGTAACCGTCCGCTTCCTGAATCCGATCCACCCGGATAAAATATTGGATAGCCCCCAGCGAATTGAAAATGAAGTGGGGGTTCATCTGCGATTGCAATGCCTTGAGTTCGAGCTCGGCAAAACGCTGATTCATGTCCGAGCGCCATTTTTCTTGCCTGCGAATGCTTCGGTTGCGCCATTGGCTGATGGCATATATTGCGCCTGCCACCATCAAAGCCAGGAGGCTTAAAAACCACCCCTTCTTATAAAAAAACTCCCCCGACTGGATGAGAATGACTAAAGGGGTTTCGATGCGGTTTCCATTTGCGTCTGCGCCGAGCAACTTGAGCGTATAGTTGCCCCAGGGGAGGCGATTGTAGCGCACGGAATTTGTGTTGCCCAAATAACGCCAAGTTGTGTCCTGCCCTTCGAGCCACACATAGAACTGATTTTTCTGCGGATCTGAATAGTCCGTCAGCATGAAATCCAATTGAAAATAGGTGACCTCCGGCTCAAGGACGAGTTCGCTTATATTGTTCAGCCCAGTCATCTGTTCTACTATCCGCCCTTCCGCCCCAAAGTATTTGGTTAGTTTAATCAAGTGGATTTTGGTGTCCTGGGTTTTATGCAACAAGTCCTCCAGCCGAAAGGCGTTCAGCCCGTTGATGGTGCCAAAATAAAAATGCCCGCTTTCGTCCCTATAGAAACTGAAGCGGTTGAACTCATTATGGCTCAGGCCATCCTGTTGGTAGTAATTGCCCACCGTTCGGTCTTGAGGGTTGAAAATGCTCAGGCCGAACTGGGTGCTCAAAATATAGCTGCCTCGCCCGTCGGACAGGATTCCGCACACGATGTTGTTGCACAAGCCAAGCGTTTTGTCTATCACCTCTACTGAAGCAGGGTGGGGGAGGCCCTCCCCAGCGGTTTCTTTTTCAAAATGCAGGATGTTCAGGCCGCCGCCGTTGGTACCTAGCCAAACAGAGCCAGCTTCATCTTCGTGCGCCACGACGATGTCGGAGTTGCTGAAATTCAGCGCATCGTTTTTTTCGCCCGCGCCGTATAACTTTGAAACCCGGTGTGGCAAGTCCACAGCGATTAAGCCATTTACTGTGCCAACCCAAAATACCCCATCGCGGGTGTGGCTTTCGACGATGTACTGAGGCAGCCGCTTTAGGAAAGGATTGGTGCCGTCTGCATCCGCGTAGGGTTTGTACTTCTGTGCGAGGGGGTCGAAAATACCGATGCTGCCGCCCTCTAGGGAATCGGAAATGAACACGAGGCAGAACCGCCCATCGTGGCTGCGGCAAAAGCTGACCAGATTGCGGGGCAAGTGCCATGTGCGGGTGGTCTTGCGGGCGAGGTCGTAGCGGTGCAGTTGCCCTGTCTTGTCGTCTGCCAAGCTTGTGCCCCAGAGGAAGCCGGCAGGGTCGTAGGCCAAGCCACGTCCTGAGTTGTGCAAATGGAGTGGTTTGCTCTTGGCGTCGCGTAGCACAAGCGTGTCGATATGATGGCTGCGGGTGTCAAGGCTGTACCAGCTACGACCTAAAACTGCGAAGAACACTTTGTCTCGCCCATCGCTGACGATGCTGCGCACGATCTCGCCGTAATCGCCAGGCTTGAGTGTTCGGGAGAGGTAATGGTGAATGCCTTTGTTTTTTAGAAAAACTTTATAGATGCCGCTATAGGTGCCGAGAAAAACCTGTCGCTCAAAATCCAGCCCGTAAATGTGGAGGATTTTGTCCCCCACGTCAATCAGCGAAGCA
Organism: Saprospiraceae bacterium; assembly: GCA_031373015.1. Taxonomy (GTDB): domain Bacteria; phylum Bacteroidota; class Bacteroidia; order Chitinophagales; family Saprospiraceae; genus M3007. The sequence goes on along the minus strand of JANMME010001110.1, from coordinate 2,806 downwards.
GCATCAATGGTTACGCCCTTTGCGCTCAGGCCGAGTAGCCTGGAAACGTAGCGATCGTCGGCTGGTAAAGGCGATTTAAATAGCAGGTTGCCACGCTCGTCTTCCCACAGTTGGGTAAAATATTCGCGTTGCGGAAAACCCTTCCAGGGTCGTGTTTCCATGTTCCCGTTTTCTCCTTTTGGAAAAAGAAAAACCCCCTGCATACTTTTGAAGGATAGCCAAAAACGCCCCGCCCTGTCTTCATAAAAAATGGTGGGTTCCAGTGTCTTCCGTGTGGCCAAAGTGTGGTTGCCAATGATAAAGTCTTGGTTTTCAAGGTGTCGTAATTCGTTCCCTGCGTTATCTATCCAAGAAAGTCCATGTTTCGATCCGTGCAGAATAAAACCTCCGGACTTCGATTTCAGTAATCTGAACCCTTCGCCTTCAGTAGGAGGCCAAGACAGAGAGCATATTTTTTCAAAACGATGCTGGGCGTTGAGTTTCCAAATCGCCAAGCTGTCTGGCAAGGAGGAAAGCACAAAAAAAGCACCTCGTTCTTCCATGCACAAGTCCCGCACCACCCCTTTGATGCCCGTCACCGAATCCAAGAAAACCTGTTCGCAATCAAGCCTGTCCGTGTGGAATAGGTCAATAAATTGAAGGTTGCCTTGGTATCGGAGGTAGAGATAGCCATCGGCGGATTCGCCCATTTGGGCGATGCTTTTGCCGTGCAGCGGCTGTGCCCTTTTTGGGCCGTCGTCGTACGGCTCAAAGCGGTAGCCGTCGTAGCGTTCGATGCCGATGCTTGTGCCTATCCATAGAAAGCCCCGCGCATCGCGGTGGATGTCATGGATTTCTTGGTCCGACGAGCCTTGCTCGAAGTAAAGGCGTTCCGTTCGCTCAATCTCCAGTTGAAGTTGAGCGAAAAGCAAAGTCGGCAGGCATAGCAAGACCGCCAACAATTGTGTTTTTATTAAAAAACGGAACAATGGAAGTATGAGTTTGAAGCAAAAGTAATCTGATTTTTAACAGATTTCACATAATTTTTGCTTGCAAACGCTATCGAAAGCCAAACTTATCTAAGGGGCTTAACATTTGCTTTTTATGCGCTGAAACTCCTCTGGCGTATCCACGCTTTTTAAACATGAAGGATGCTGGGGAATCACCCTTTCCACCGGCACATTTTCCAAAAAACGCCGAAGCGATTCGTTGCCCTGCTGAAGCCATTCTAATAATAACGGCCCGGCTTTGGCTTCATAAATTCCAAGGAGCGGCTCAAGGAATTGTGTTTCTGGATTGGCAAAAACTGTGGCCACACTAGATGGATTTCTTTCCCTAACCAGCTGTTCCAAATCTGATTTTTCCAGCAAAGGATAATCGCAGCCAAGTACAAACCAAGCTCGTAGCGAACTTCCCGAGAGTTCAAAACTTTCGGGAAGTTGGGTAGAGAACGCCGACAACACGCCATTCAAAGGACCGATATCCCCATAAATCGTTGAATCTAAAATAGTTACATAGCCTGCGAACAAATCCTGCTGCTCCGCCCGGCAAGAAATGAACACCTGCTCACAAAAGCCCGAAAGCAACTCCGCCACATATTGATACTGCGGCTTTCCGTGATATTCAAGCAGGCTTTTGGGCTGCCCCATGCGACGGCTGTGGCCGCCCGCCAAAACGAGACCGTTTATGCCTGACAAGGGGCCCAGGGCATTTTTTGAAATGGTCCCGGGTTCGTTGATCCGGAAGTCAGATCTGTTGGTGGACATAGATTGCATAGGTCCGCGAAGGTAAGCGCAAGGGGCATTTTTTTAACACATAGGCACAATAGGACACATAGCCCTGACATCCAAGACTTTGTGGCCTATTGTGCCTATGTGTTTCAATGAAAGGCGTGTTCAGGGGCAATATTTCAAATGCAAATCTTTCCATTGCCCTATTTTTGTCCTATGCGCAGAAATTACTTTTTACCCATACTAGGTTTGGCTTTCTTGCTGTGTAGCTCGGCTTTGCCCAACAAGGAAATCGGGGGCATCTTTGACACCTGCCGCCAACTGGTGGTGGTGGTAAGCCCAAACGCCAGCAGCGTAAAGGCGCGGCTTTTCAAGTTTGAAAAGACCGAAAAAAAATGGCGTCAGGTAGGCCAGCAACATCCAGTAAACCTCGGTAAAAAAGGCCTTGCCTGGGGTAGGGGAGTGCAAAGCGCAAAACCGGGATTGCAAAAAAAGGAAGGCGACCAAAGATCTCCGGCAGGTATTTTTCGCTTCGGCACCGCTTTCGGGTATGCAGAGGCAGGCGTATTGCCTTTAAAACTCCCATATACCCAGATAACAGAAGAACAGCTCTGTATAGAAGACTGCAATTCACCTTATTACAATCAATTGGTGGATGCCGCTCAAGTGCAACAGGACTGGACAGCGCGTGAAAACATGATGCGAGCGGACGAGCAATATAAATGGGGCATTTTTGTGAAACAGAACCTTCCGCCAGCGCCGGAATGCGGTTCTTGTATTTTCTTTCATCTTTGGCGGGCACCTGGCTCGGGCACGCTGGGCTGTACCGCTATGGCAGAGGATAATCTGTTGGCGTTGATGCAGTGGCTAGACCCGAAGAAGGAGCCTTTGCTCATGCAAATGACTGAGGGCAACTATGAGGACTATCGCAGGAAATTTTCGCTGCCTGTTCTCAATTAGGCAAATTTTTAATCGCCCATTTATTCGGCTTGTAAGCCTCAAAGCCTTTTACAGGGATGCTCAAAAAAAAGGCAACCCCAATAACAATATCGGGGGTGCCTCTATATCCAAAATACGCTTATTGTGACCTTCTTTTA
>JANMME010000813.1:0-6348 GCA_031373015.1 Saprospiraceae bacterium | reverse complement strand
GACTTGATTGCGCTTATTCCGGCAGACAAAAACTGCGCATGTGCAGATCATATTTTCCCACTTGGAGGCAAGCAAATCGTAACAAAAGGCATTGGGCTTTGCAACCTTCAAACTGTGAATGTGAGCACTGACAGCATCGCTGGCAATAATTATACTTGGCTCACACCCAATGGATTGAGCTGTGTTACCTGTGCCAACGCTACTTATACGCCTACCCCTGATGTGAAACCCGGCGATTTGGTGACGCTGGTATTGGAGGAAAAATCTGGTGATTGCACCATCGAACGAAAATTTGAAATCCAGTTTGGCGGCTCCTTTGGCATCGAATCCGAGAATGTAACGATTTGCGAAGGCGAGCCCGCCACTCTCGAAGCTACGGCGGGTGGCAGCGTGTACAACTGGATGGGGCCGGGCATCACCAATCCAAACCAACAGACACAGGTCGTGCAGCCTTTGGACAATGCCGTGTATAATGTAACCGTCACGTTTGCAGGTGGTTGTACGGGTACGGGTACCGTATCCGTGGCGGTAAACCCAGCTGCTGAGACAAAGTTTCCAACGCTGACCACCTGTGAGGGCGACCCCGTTTCGATACTCGGCCAAACGACCGATGTGCCGGGAATCTATACCCTAACGCTTCAAAAGAAAATAACGGGTTGCGACAGCATCCTTACCCAAGAATTGAAAGTAGTGCCCAACAAAACCCAAGGAACGGCGGAGGTGTTCTGCCCGGGTGATTCGGTAAAAGTTTTTGGTGAGTATGTCAGTACCCCAGGGGAGGTTTGCAGAACGTTCCAGGGCAGCGGAGGTTGTGACAGCACGCACTGCGTCATGGTGAGCCAGGTATCGAACCCAGAGTTGCCAAAGCAGGACTCTGCCCTTGTGATTGCGCTGGGCGAGAGCGTTGTGATTGAAACACCCGACGGTTATGCAACGTATGAATGGACGCCATTGGGCGACCTGAGCTTCCCCAACTGTCCGAACAGCCCCAATTGCCCGGACCCGACAGCCAGCCCCGATACGTCTACCTTATTCTTATTGGTGGTGAAGGATGGCAACGGCTGCCGCGATACGGCGGAATACCGTGTATTTGTCTGCGATGAAACGCTGATTCATATTCCCAACGCTTTCACCCCCAATGGCGACGGCGCCAACGATCTGTTCCGCGTAGTGCCGCATGAAGGTGCGGAGCTGATTCTTTCGCTTAGGGTGTACGACCGTTGGGGTCAAAAGCTGTATCAAGGATCTGGGACTAATGCCCAATGGGACGGCAGAATCGGCGACAAACTTGCCCCGTCGGATGTGTACGTTTGGATATTGGAGTACGAATGTGGCGGGCAGCGGCGCAGGCTGAGCAAGGATGTGACGTTGCTGCGGTGAGGCGTTTTAAGGAAATTCTAATCCGTTTTTGGCGTTTTTAAGAATAATTGCCTATACTTTTGTGGCAGTTAATTGCAAGATTAACGGTGTTCGCAGATGAAAAAATAAGGAATTAGCGTAAGAAAGACATCATACGATAAAAAGCCCGGCCTTAAAAGGAGGTCGGGCTTTTTTTTGTTACCAAAATTTCGCCGCTACGCGGTTTTGTTTGAAATCCAAAGACCAAAAACATTCGTTATTTTAAACGGCCGTCAATGGGCAAATGCCCAAATACCCTAAAATGGCAAGAGCCACCCCGAAATCCGGGATGGCTCTTGTTGTCATCATCAGTGTGATCCCAGAGGGATCGGGCATAAAGTTTAGTGCTTATCAGATTCAGGAGCCATTGCTTCGTGTTTTTTGCCAAACAACCTTCCAAGGCGGTAGCTGTAGTTCAAGCTGATGGAGTAATCAGCAAAAGCGGCATCGCCCTGAACATGCACATATTGGGTCGGGTCGGAGATTTTTGAGTTTTGCAGGTTTTGGTCAGCAATGTCAGCAGCACTCTGGATGCGGTTTTTGATAAAATTGTAGGGCACAAAAAGGCTGAAGCTGTGTTTGCCCGCACGGAACGAAACACCTGATTCTACGGCGACTACATAACCTGGGCGGCGATATGCCACTTGACCGCCAAAGGCATCGTAGGCGGGAATGCCTTCAAAGCGGCCAGCCAAGGAGAAGCTGAGGTTTTGGGATTTGCCTACAGCGTAGGAAAATCCAGCACGACCAAAATACTGATCGGGACTAGCGTAGATGTTGTAGCCTTCGAGACCTGCTTTTGGTGCGGATTTAAATGAACCGTTGGATTCTTTCGGGTTGAAAAGATAGTAGCCATTAGCGAAAGCGCCCAAACCTTTGTACACTTGCACAAAACCTTGTAATTCAGCAGAAATCCCTACGCCACCATCGCCAGGCTGGATTGCTTGGTCCATCACAACACTTTTGGTCGTTCCGTCAGCTTGTGGAGCGATGTCCTGAACGTCGTGTTTTCCTGTGGCTAGTTTTACACCCAAACCGAGCATCAAATTTCCTCTGTGTGCTTTCTCTGGGTTAAATACCCAATAGTTTGCACTGAGGCGAACATCGGCAAGACCTTGTGCGAAAACACTGTAACGGAAGGTGTCTTTTGGTGCAGTCGTTGTTCTCAAAACTTGCGAGCGCTCATTGTTTACATACGGGATAGCAGCATTCAATTGAATGCGGTTCGTGAGCCCATACGACAAATTGAGATCCACGGCATGTGAGTAAATATTGACAGCATTGCCCCGGTCTTTGCCGTTGGCGTCATGACCACCGCCAGTTGTTTGACGTTGTTTTTGTTCTTCAGTGCCCACAAAGTGACGCCAGGAGTGGAAATAGCGGTAGCTGGCACCAATTTGAAACTCTCCTTTGCCAAGGTTGTAGGCGCTGGAAGTGCACATGGTGTTGATACCGCCCATTTGCCGGACCGCTACACAGCCTTGAGCTTGTGCATCATTGGATAGGCTGAATATTAGTGCAACGATTGGGAGAAGGAATTTGTAACAATTTTTCATGAGAGAAAGCAGAATGAGAAGGTGGATAGAAGTGGTAACCAAAAATAAACTTGGTGCAAAGGAAGGGCCACATCTGTCTCAACCTGCTTAGAATCTCATTAGGAAATATCGCTTTGGCAGATTCTAAGGAATCTCTAAGAAGCCACGGGAAATCGTGGCTATACTTTTGAGGTACCTAACGTTGGTCATACAAATGCCCCCCTTTTTAATGCCTCGTCTGGGTTATACCAAGTTGCATGAATGAAGTTTTGAATTTCCTTTACGAACATTGAAATCACCTCTGCTGAAATTGGAAAGTCTCTGTGTTGAGCTCTTACTTCCGCTAATACACTTCGCTTTTCAAATGGAAGCCGTTTAGTTTTGCGTAAAAGAAAAACATTATCAATTTCGGTCAATCTTGTGTCTTCGGGTTGCATATCTAAATACTCTACAAGTGCATAATACTTTGCTATTGGGCAGCCATGTTTTAGTCGTGCTGCCGTGCCCGCACATTCCTGAAACATTGTTTTGTCGTAATTGATTTTACACTCTGCGGCTAAAACGGCTAGGTAAAATTTTCCGTCAACCGTTTTTTGATTGCTAAAATTTGCATCCGGTGAAAATTTGTAGTAGATTGCTTTGCCAATTGTAAAGTCTTGGTCTTTGACTTTAAGAATGACTTCTGGCTTTTCATTCAAGTTTGAAATTGCAGAAGGCCGGAATGCCAAAGACATAAATGCTGTTTGTGGTCCAGTTTCTAAATCAAAGCTTGGCAGATTGTTTAAGATTGCTGGATTAACAAGATGGATTAAAAATTCTTCAAGAACACTGTTGTCTAATTTCAGTTGACCTTTTTGTCGTTTCAAAAAGTCAGAGCCTTTTGCTGCGATTAAATCAACTTCCAAATAGTTCTTGTAATCATTAAGCAAAACGGTCATTTCAGATATTCTTGCTTGACCGTTTGATTTCAGTGCCGCTGTTTTTGTTATCCAAGTTTCATAGGCAGCCAACGCTTCTTTTAGGAGTGCTATATCCGCGTTTGACTTGGGGTTTTCTATTGCGGCTAATAATTTTTCTCTATGCGGTGTGCTGCTCATTTAATATGATATGTTTTGGATTGAAAAGTGGAGAAGGTTTTACCTCTTCGTTATTTAATATGGCTTCCGAAATGTCGGAATGAACACCGTTATTAATTGTTTTTAAACTATGCTCTAAATGCTTCAAAGCGATTACTCTTGCTTGCAACGAAGATAAAAGTGGGGTTGACTTCGAAGCAATAATAATGTCCTCCTTGATGTTGTTGCCAAACTTATTTGTAAACTGTCTCTCAAGAGTTTTTACTTCGGAAAACCCCCCTGTTGCCTCAAGGATTTCAATGATTAGTTGTCCGTTGTAAAATGGAGTGCCTCTCACATTTGATTCTCTGCCTAAAACTAAAATCAGTTTTGCATTCGGTTTCAATGCCGTCCAAAAACTTCGGATGGCTAATTCCATGTCAAGGCAATATTGAATAACTGTTTTAAATCTGTTGCCTCTATTTTTCCTGTTTGAACCAAACTCACTGTGTGCAACTTTCAAAAGGTCAAAATGAAAGGTTTCAACTATTGCCCGAAAGTTTTGATGATAATTGAAAACATTTATGTAAGGCGGTGAAGTGAGAATCAAGTCAACTTCATTTTGAAACTCATCTCCCGCACTTCGTGAATCTTTCAGCAAAGCGTTGATTGGCTGTTTAGTAAATGGCAAGCCCAAAATTGCATTCTTGGTATATTGAAATGATTTTGAAACGGAATTTCTTAAAGTAAGCCCTTTGTCTTTCTCTGATTGAAAAAGCAAATTCAAAAGCAAAACCCTTTCTTGCTTGTCTATTAAGGTTTGACTGAACTTTTCAGCGAACTGCAGAAGATGGGCGTAAGCCAATCTGTAATCAGTATGTTCACTGTAAACCTTTTGTCCATTCAAACTTGAAAGTTGAATATTCAGTTTTAACTCAAAGTTGTTACAGTAGTCATACCTGTCGGCATATGGAAGATTGCAAAAAGTAAAGAACTTGCTCATAGCATAAGCAGCAGGATTTATCTCAATGCCTGTTGCTTTGAGGTCAAGCCGTGCCGCTTCTTGTAAAACTGTCCCACTTCCTGAAAACGGGTCAAGAACAAAGTCACCTTGTCCTGTAAAGGTTTGAAGAACATACTCAACAAACTCAGGAGTAAACTGTCCACGCCAGTTAAATAAGTTTGACCGCCTCTTGGTCTTTACATTCAATTTGTTTTGATCTAAATTCATTTATCAAAGGTAATAATGTTAGATTCAAAAATCAACATTTTGTTTTGTTTATTTTTATTCAACTTATATTCAATTGAAAATCAATGCTAATTTTCATGCACATTGTTCTTTCAATAGGGCGAGCTTATTATTGCAATGATTGATTTTCCAGTAAAATTTATAAACATGGGTTAAGCAAGTATGTAGTTACCTTTCTTTGATTAGCCGCCACTGCCTACTTATACACCTTCCGCCCCTTTTTCAGCCAGATACCCCAGATTTTGTCGTATGCATGCACGTCGTTGGTAGTGCCTTTTTGGTTCACCACCGGCAGGCCTTGGTTGACCCATTCAAAAATGCCGCCGTAGAGGTTGGAAACATTTGTAAACCCCGCTCTTTGGAGTTTTTCCGTCACCTTTTCACTTCGGTAGCCTACGGAGCAGTAAACCACGATGCGGCGGTTTTGGGGTAGATCAGGCGGCAGTTTCCCCATGTCAAAATGATCGTAGCCCACAGGAATGGCCCCTGCTATATGGCTAACGGCATATTCTCGCGGCTCGCGGGCATCGAGAAAAACACAGGAGTTGCTGTCGCGGGCGGCTTCAACAACGCCAATTTCAGGTACGCTGTGGCTCAAAAGTTCCTTGAGCATAAGCCGGTAAGCCCCACTTTTCACCTGCCCGAACGAGGCAATGGCAAGCAGGGAAAGGCCTGCGGAGACCAATATTGTTTTTTTGAAAAAAGAAAGCATCATGGCAATGTGTGAAAAACATTGTCCGAACAGCGATCCGCAAAAAAGGTTGGAAGAGCGACCCGCACCCGGGGCGACGTTTTATAAAAGTAGCGCCAAGTGCCAAAACGCAGATATATGAGCGCGGGAGCCCTTGAAGGAAAACAGGATTTAAAAAAAATCCTACTGCCAGAAGGGGAAGCAGTAGGAAAATCAAAACATACTATGAGAAAACTGGTACGAAGGTAATTGCGCCCCAATCATGTCGGAAGACACATTTAGGATGCGGCGGGAAAAACGCAGGAAACGGCGGGAAAAACCAGGTGGGCAGGGCCAACTGTACTGACTTTGATTGATGAGTGACGATTACATGATTGTTGATTGTTGATGTGATGGAGGATTTTTTGAAATATTATGGGT
>JANMME010001093.1:0-2670 GCA_031373015.1 Saprospiraceae bacterium | reverse complement strand
CGCCCGTCTCTCGCCAATAGACGTATGCCAGACTGGTTTTGGTACCTGCTGTATCTGCGTGGAGGAGGTTACAGTGCTTGGCACTCCCTGCAGCCAAGTCTGGCAAAATTTTGCAAAAAGCATTGGGATACAGACCTTTGTCCAAATGTTGGATGGCTGCGTGAACGTCTTCTTTGGAGGCGGAAACACCGCGCTGGTCGTACTTCGTCATAAGTGTTTTAGCGCTTCCCCTCGCTATCCGTCAGTTCGTTTTGGACTTTGATGACGTAATCAATAGATACATTGGCGACTTCGGCAACGTCTTTCAGCGCAAGAACTCCTTTCTCCAAAAGACGTGCTACCATTTGGCGTGTGGCAGCGGAAATGCCCTGTTCGATACCCTGTTCGATGCCCTGTTGATAGCGAACATCTGTGGTAATGTCATAAGTAAGTGGCATAGCTTCTATTTGTTTTACGGTTTGTGGTTGCAGGTCACGAAGGTTTGACAGAATTTCCAATTGGATAAGATGCTTCCGCAAAGTTCGGCTGTTTTTGACGTGTTGGTGCAGATTTTCCAATATTTCTTGGATAACCAATACACTGTCTCGCCCTTTGAAATTGCTCAACACAGCCAAAATAATTTCTTCTGGCTCGTCTGAATGAATAAACGTCTCATAATCAATGTCTACAAGGTTGATTAGGGCATAGTTGAATTTTAGGTCTGCATATTCAATACCCGTTTTCATATTTGGTTTCCCTTTTCCAACAAAAACAACAAACTGCTTAACTGGTAGTTCGTATTGGCAGATAAGGAGCGTACAATAGTCCAGCATTCGGTATTCCATCCGCTTGTCATTGCCCGTTTGGAACTCGAGGTGGATAAGGTAATTGGCCTCTTGTTCGCCCCCTTCCGCTTTTTTAACAAAATCCGGACGTCGTTCACGGGTACGCGGCAAATTGACTAGCACATCTGTCAGTTTTTCGGGTCGAAGGCCGCAGACCTTGTCCAAAATTGCGGGGATAACTGCTTCGATGTTTTCCCGCAAGATTTTGTCGTAGTCTTGGTTTTTGCTCATGGCTTCGGAAGCTGGTTGTAGCCTTTATCCCCAAATGGTTGTAACTCTTCGAAGTACATTTTTTCAAGTATCTTCAATTCTTTGTTGTAATCCGCTTCTACGCCTTCGCGGTGTTCGAGTTCAGAAAGAACCTCGTATCTGAAGTTTTCTTCGCCAAATTCTTTCCAGTCTTTCTGAAGGCTTTTGTTGCGGTGGCCACCAAAAGCCAGCTCCAGCCGATGCCTGTTCCATATCGTGTCCAGGTTTACACTGCTTTCAACAAAAACTTTCCCATTGACCACATTCCGAATCTGGAACACGCCCATTTTAAACTTCATCTGCTTGTATTCTTCTGTCAATTCTTTTCTTGTTTTCATAAGCTTGCCGCTGGTTGAGTATGACTCGAATTTTATTTCTCCCAAGTACGTAACCGCGCTGTTCGGTCGTACACATGGTAGAGAATGGCTTTTTCGAGTTCTGTGAAGGTTTGGCCCCGCCGCGCCATCACAATCGTAGCCGTTTCGCAGGCTTCGGCAAATTTGTAGGTTCTATAGCCATCGGGGCCGCCCCAAGAGAAATCGGGGATGAAATTGCGGGGAAAGCCCGCACCATAAATATTGGCAAAGGCGCCCACTACCGTGCCTGTGTTGAACATGGTATTAATGGCACATTTGGAATGGTCGCCCATGATAAGGCCCACAAATTGCTGCCCCGTTTTTTCAAAACGCTCCGTCTCGTAGTCCCAAAGTTTCACTTCGGAATAGTTGTTTTTGAGGTTTGAATTATTTGTGCTCGCACCTAGATTGCACCATTCGCCCAACACCGAGTCGCCAAGGTAGCCATCGTGCGCCTTGTTGGAGTTGGCGAAAAAGATCGAGCGCGTCACTTCGCCGCCTATCCTGCAACCAGGGCCAAATGTACTGGGGCCATAAATCTTGGCCCCCATCTTAACGATTGAACCTGAACCAAACGCGATAGGGCCGCGCAGCATGGAGCCTTCCATTATCTCGCTGTTTGCGCCGATGTAAATTGGACCAGCTGAGAGGTTTAGGCTGCAATGTTCCATTTTCACACCTTCTTCGATAAACAGGTTTTCGAGCGGGCCAATGAGCCGATTGGTATCGGAAACAGGTTTCGAGTTCTTTCCAGTAGTGAGCAGCGCAAAATCATCTCTGAGTGCTTGTTCATTCAGTCGGACCAGTTGCCAGAGTTTTGTGATTTGCAAAAGTGGGATGCTTTCCTCCAATTCTTGGCCCTGTAACTGAGCCACCTCTTCTTCCTCAATAAGGGACTCAAACTGAGTTTCGTTCAGCCTTGCAGCAATGAGTTCGCCATTGGCCAGCAGGGCTTCGTTCAAACCAAGCGCTCCGATGCGCTGGCACAGTGCAGCGGTAGGCATCACCCCTCCATTAATGATAAGGTTCTCCTCTTCAATGCGTATTGGGTATTTTTCCTGTAAATATTCCTGTGTAATATAGGATGCCGCCCCGCGCAGACGACGCTCCCATTTTTCCCGAAGGGTCAGGATTCCAAGGCGCAGCTCGCCCATCGGCCGGGTGGCCGTCAGAGGCAGGAGGTGGTTGCGCGCGTCGGTGTCGAAGAGAATGATGTTCATGTCAGGGGAATCGGTTTGGTC
>JANMME010001057.1:0-2717 GCA_031373015.1 Saprospiraceae bacterium | reverse complement strand
TCAGACGGCTTGGAGCCGTCAGACGACAAGTGGATACCCGGCTTTTCGTTCATCAATCCGAACGACCATAAGTTGCGAAACCACAGCGTTGGCAACAGCCAAAGATCGGCCCGCTCTGCGCTCCGGTTGTGGGCCGTGATTTTGATCAAAAGGTCATCGCCTTCTGCTTTAGCGTATTCGGTGAACACATCCCAATAGCGGTCGCCTTCAAAAATACCGGTATCCAGCAATTCATACTCCGCCTGTTCGCGCCCGCGTCTGTTGTTTTCACCTACCAGATCCGCATAAGGGAATTCACCCTGCGGGTACTTGTACAAATGTTTCATGTACGAGTGCGTGGGAGTGCTGTCGAGGTAGTAGTACAATTCTTTTACATCCTCCCCGTGGTTGCCCTCGCTGCCCGTGAGACCAAAGAGGCGTTCTTTCAGGATTGGGTCTTTTCCATTCCAAAGTGCCACTGAAAAACATAGCCGTTGCCACTCATCGGAGATGCCGGCAATACCGTCTTCGCCCCAGCGATACACACGCGAACGGGCATGGTCGTGTGGAAACGAATCCCAGGCAGTGCCGCCGGGGGAGTAGTCTTCGCGTACCGTACCCCATTGACGCTCAGAGAGATAGGGGCCCCAACGGAGCCAGTTTTTCTCGTTTGAATAATGCTCTTGCAGACGGAGCTGTTCGGGATTGGTTTGGGCGACCCCTTCTTTTGTAGGGGATGAAGTCGTTCCGGTTTTTGTGGCGGGTTTTTGACCGCTGACTTTATTTTCCATGAATGTGGGTGGTTTGTAGATTTGAGGCCACAAAAGTCAGGGCTACATTTCGGGTGGGGTGTTACGCAGGTAACAAGATGGAAAATAATATGCATTGCCATACCTTAGCCGCGCTCTTTAACATTTAAACCCAAGCTATGCTCTCGGATATCGAAATTGCCCAGCTCGCCACCCCAAAACGCATCATTCCCCTCGCCGCCGAAAAACTCGGCATTCCTGACGAAGTCCTCGAACCTTACGGGCACTTCAAGGCCAAAGTTGATTTGGCTTACCTGGACAGCCTTCCAGCCAACCCAAACAGCAAACTCATCCTCGTCACGGCCATCAGCCCCACCCCTGCGGGCGAGGGCAAAACGACTACCAGTGTCGGCCTTGGCGACGGACTCAGCCGAATCGGAAAAAAAACCATGATCTGCCTGCGCGAACCCAGCCTCGGCCCGGTGTTCGGCATGAAAGGCGGCGCAGCAGGCGGCGGCTACGCCCAAGTGGTCCCCATGGAGGACATCAACCTGCATTTCACCGGCGATTTTAGCGCTATTGCGCTGGCTAACAATCTCTTGGCCGCTCTCTTGGACAACCATATCCATCAGGGAAATGCCTTGGGCATTGACGTGCGCCGCGTCACCTGGAAACGGGTGGTAGACATGAACGACCGAGCCTTGCGCGACATCGTGGTGGGCCTCGGCGGCTTCTCCAACGGCTATCCGCGCGAAGATGGTTTTGACATCGTAGTGGCTTCCGAGGTAATGGCGATTTTTTGCCTGGCGACCTCACTAAAAGACCTGAAAGAACGGCTTGGCAATATTGTCGTCGGCTATACGCAGGACCGTCGCCCCGTGACCGCCCGAGATTTGAACGCACATGGCGCCATGACGGTGTTGTTGAAAGATGCCATCAAGCCCAATCTGGTGCAAACGCTGGAGCACACGCCCGCCTTCATTCACGGCGGACCTTTTGCCAACATCGCCCACGGCTGCAATTCTGTTACGGCCACCAAAAGCGCTATGAAATTGGCGGATTACGTGGTAACAGAAGCCGGCTTCGGGGCGGATCTGGGAGCAGAGAAGTTTTTGGATATTAAATGCCGGAAATCAGGCCTGCGCCCCAGTGCGGTCGTTTTGGTGGCGACACTCCGGGCACTGAAATACCACGGCGGCGTTGACTTGAAAGAACTGAACCAGGAAAACCTGGAAGCGTTGGAAATTGGTTTTGCCAATTTGGAACGCCATGTCCACAATATTCGCACACACTATGGCTTGCCCTGTGTGGTTGGAATCAACCATTTCACTTATGATACAGAAGCGGAAATCAACTTGTTGAAGCAAAAACTTGCCCCTTATGGCGTGCCGGTCGTAGTCTCGAAGCACTGGGCGGAAGGTGGCAAAGGCGCTGAAGATCTTGCCAGAACAGTTGTAGAAATCACCGACAACGGAAAATCGGACTTTCATTTCCTGTACGACGACGAGCAACCCTTGTGGGACAAGATGAAAACCATCGCGACCAAAATCTATGGGGCCAGCGACATTACCGCTGATTCGGATGTGCGCAACAAAATCAAGAAATTACAGGAAGAATACGGGCATTACCCCGTTTGTGTCGCCAAAACGCAGTATTCGTTTTCCACCGACCCAAAACTGCGCGGTGCGCCGTCTGGCCACGTCGTCAATATCCGTGAAGTGCGCCTGGCCGCCGGTGCTGAGTTTATCGTTATGGTATGCGGCGACATTATGACCATGCCGGGCCTGCCCAAAGTACCCTCCGCAGAGAAGATTGATATTGATGAAAATGGGAAAGTGGTAGGACTCTTTTGAATATCCAATATCCGAGGGAATATCCAATATCCGAGGGAATATCCAATATCCAACAAGGAATTTCCAATGTCCAAGTGGTTGTTACGCTTAACTACTCGTAGTAACCTCATTGCCTTGAATTACAACTAATTCCAGG
>JANMME010000810.1:0-6417 GCA_031373015.1 Saprospiraceae bacterium | reverse complement strand
TTTTTTTGCTTGCAAAAAAACGCCCCGCGCAGCAACCCCAAAAGAAAACGAACTCCCCTACAAAGCCTCCACCATAAATAATGGCTGGTCGTACTCCACCGGAGAAGCGTCTTCGACAAGGATTTTGACGATTTTGCCTTTCACTTCTGAGTCAATTTCGTTGAAAAGCTTCATGGCTTCGATGATACAGACCTTTGATCCAACATCTACCATGTCGCCGATTTTGACAAATGGCGGCTTGTCGGGTCCTCCGCTGCGATAAAAAGTGCCGACCATAGGCGACTTGATGGCCACGAGGTTAGCATCCTCTGAAGCAGCCAGTGCGGCGGCAGCCTCAGCCTTTGCTTGAGGGGCCGGTGTAGGAGCAGCAGCCAATGGTGCAGGAGTGGAAGGTACGGCAATCACAGGCTGCGGCGAGGTCACCACAATAGGTGTGACGCCTGACTCCATGGCTGCGCCCTGATTCCGGATGGTGAGTTTGAAATCGCCTTGCTTAAGGCTGAATTCTGAGAGTTTGTGCTTGCTCACCATTCGGATGAGCTCTTGTATCTGATTGAAATCCATGATGTTGGCAGGTTGGTTGACGCGATTGTCCATTTGTTTACGGGCGTAAAGGAAAGAAGATTTTAACTATCAGGTTCATTTTTACCCGCTGTAGCCTTCCTGCCCGCCAAGCCTCGGCAGGCGGGAAGGCTACGGCGGGTAAAAATTGCCACAATTCACACTCCTGGCTCCACAAAGGGCAACTTTGTCACTACGGCTTCGAGCTTTTTGCCGCCCACTACGATCAGGATTTTTGTGCCGAGCTCAGCGTACTTGGCTTTAACATAGCCCGTTCCGATGGGTTTGTCGAGCGTGGGCGAATGTGTACCTGAAGTAACCACCCCGATCTTCGCGCCACGACGGCTCTCGATCTCATAGCCATGACGCGGCACGCGGCGTTCGTCGAGCACAAAACCAACCAGACGGCGCTTCACGCCTTCTGCTTTTTGCTTTTGGAATTTTGCTTTGGAAGGAAAATCGGCGGCTTTTCCAAGTTTGGTGATCCAGCCCAGTCCGGCTTCGAGCGGGCTGGTTTTGTCGTCAATATCATTGCCGTAAAGGCAGTAGCCCATTTCGAGGCGGAGCGTGTCGCGTGCGCCCAGGCCACAGGGCTTGATGCCGTGTTTTTCCCCGACTTTGAACACTTTGTCCCAAATTTTGGCAATGTCCTTGTTGCGGGCATAAATTTCAAAACCGCCCGAACCCGTGTAGCCGGTAGCAGAAACGATCACATTCTTGCAACCCGCAAATTTGCCGCGCCGAAAAGAGTAGTATTCGATGCTGCTCAGGTCTATATCCGTCAGTTTTTTCAGCGCCTCCACGGCCTTTGGCCCTTGCACGGCAATCAGGCCGGTCTTGGCCGAAATATTCTGCATTTTCACTTCAAAACCTCGCGAAAGCCGCTTGAGCCAGCGCCAGTCCTTGACCTCGTTGGAGGCGTTTACCACGAGCATATAGGATTGTTCGCCGGCTACCACCATATCTGGCACATCGTCCAGGCGATACACCAACAGATCGTCCACGATACCGCCTTTTTTATTGGGCATACAGGAATATTGGATCTGGCCCGGCTGGAGTTTGGACACGTCGTTGCTCGTAGCGCTTTGAAGAAAGGCAAGTGCGTCTTTACCGCGCACGATGAATTCGCCCATGTGACTCACATCGAACACACCCAGTGCGCGACGCACGGCATGGTGTTCCTCCGAAATGGTGGTGTAAGAAATGGGCATGTTATAGCCCGCAAACTCGGCCATTTTTGCGCCAAGCGCAATGTGTTTTTCCGTTAGTGGTGTGGATTTCATTTTATTATTGATTAATTATCCGAAGTCTTTTTCGTTGGTGTTTTTTGCGCGGGAGTAGCGGTTCTTTGTGCGGGGCTAACTTTGACAGCCCCTGCATTGGGACCTAGTTGGACTTCGTTTGCGGGCATACGACCACTTTTCTCCTTGCCTTGGGGCTTTTCGATGTTGACATCTCCAGGGGAAAGGCCCAATCGCCGCCGAATGTCTTCGGGAATGCCATCCTTGTGGACGGTAAAAGAAAGGGTGTTCTGGCGCATATAGGCTTCCGAGCAATAGACATAGCCTTGTTCGATTGAGTTTTTCGCGCAGCGCATCAGATCGCTAACCGGCATGTTGTACATCTCGCCATTTGCCCAGTTGTCAGGGATTTCAAGGATGAATTTGCTCCAAAACGGATGGTGTGTGAACGACGTAACCGTAACATAATCATCGGTCTTTAAGCCCAAATATTCCCGATAAGAAGTGGGCGTGAACACCACATCGTTGTAAGTAAATTTGGCAGGCACTTGGCCAAATTCTACGTCGAGCGCCTGGTCAATGCTCGTCAACCAGTCGGTGGGGAGTTTGCCATCTTTGCCTAGTTTCACAAAATCGTCGCAAAGGCTCTTGAGCGTTTTTTCCAGTTTGCCATGGTTGAGCGGGGCTTTGGGATCTTTGCGCCCTGGGTACGCGCTCTCGGGCATCACCCCAAATTGCGCCACCGCATGGAGTGCATCGTGTGCGAGACCGCCTTCCCCAAATTGGGCATGACCTTGGCGGCGCACATAGTTTTCGCACTTTAGGCGGTAAATGTATCGTACAACGTACATTTCAGAAAGATCAACGTCTTTTTTACCAAGCCGGAGCGCCTCGCTTTCGAGGAAAGAAACCGTACTGAAGGCCCAACAGGTACCTGTCTGGTCTTGGCTTTTTACGGGTGAAGCTTGGTGGCGTTTGTACTCTTTGAACTCGTAAGGTTCAGTTTGGGCCGAAGCGGCTTGTGGGAAATGGCTGGCCGTCACCAACACCGCCATCAAGGCTAAAGCGCGCGAAAGAAAGGGAATCTGTAATTTTCTCATGCTTATGAATCAGTCGCATAAATTTTTGAGTGCGAAAGGTAGGGATAATGTAGGCAATGTAAACAACCTCCTTGGCCTATGCCTCCGTCAAAATGTTGGCGCACCATCTTGAGGAGGCCTTAGCGCACAAAGGATACCTCTAGTGTCAGTTCAGGGTCACTTCCACGCTGCCAACTGTAGGCTTTTACGAGTCGGACAGCCTCCTCGTCGCAGCCGTAGCCGAGCGAGCGAGTTATCTGGAAATCAATGGGTTGGCTGCTTGTGTCGAGCCTGAATTTGAAGCGTACTGAGCCACTCACGTTATTTTGGCGTGCTGCTTCCGGCAAGCGGGCGTTCCGGCGCAAGTAGTCCTGAAATTGGCTCCAGCCACCTACAGGTTGCGAATTTTGGGCAGCTGCCGCAGGCTTCTGTTTCTGCACGTCTTTTGCCCTTGCTGCTTCCTTCTTGCTTTCAGAACGTTTGGCAAAACTGCCTGGAGCTTGGTCAACATCGTCTTGCTCATTTTTGGCCTTTGCATATTCGGCTTCGTTGGCCGGCGGCTTGGATGTCGCTATTTGGTCGGTTTTTTCTCCTGCCGTTTCTTCGGCACTCAACACGGGCGGCAACGTGGCCACCTCAGATGCCGAACCACTTGCGGCAGGGGGCGAATCCATCATTGGGGAAGCAGGTTTGCTTTGGGCGGATTTGCCCAAGCGGTCGAGTTGGGGAGCGTCCTTGCTGCGCATTTCAGGCCCTGCGCTTTTTTCTTCTGGCAAGGTGGAGGCAATGGGTTGGTTTTCAAAGGGTTCTTGCGCCGCTTGTTGCGACATGGTGGCGGACTTTTCCGATGACGGGATGAGCCATATCACTGCCAAAACCAAGACACTAATTGCTGCAACGGCTGCCAAGATTTGCGGGAATGCAACGATTCGCCCACCACCCGTCCGCTTGCGCAAACGCTCCCGGAGCGAGGCCAGGTGGGCTGCGTGATCCGTTTCTGGCAAGGACCAAAAACCCTCCACCGTTTCCCGGCGGAACTCGTCAGAGTCGGCCAAGGCCTGCAACTCTTGCTCCTGCACACGGGAGAAATCTCCCGATTGCCAGCGTTCGAGCAGTTCAAGCAGCCGCTTGTCATCGTTGTAAGGGTTGGTGGACACAGTTGAGATATTTAGATATTGGGATATTGGGATATTGGGATATTGGGATATTGGGATATTGGGATATTTTTACCCGCCGTAGCTTCTCGCCGCCGTCTTCTCCTTCGTTAAAACTTCGGCGAATGAAAAGGCTAAGGCGAGTAAAAGCGAAGGAGGGGGGATATTGGGTTAAAATCTGCCTCCGGTCTTTTCCATGCAAATTCTGAGGTTTCGTTTGCCATTTTGAATGTGGGAGCGAATTTTCCCCAGTTCCTCGGCCATCATGTCTGCTATTTCCTTGTACGATTTGTCTTCATAATAAAACCAGGTCACGCAAGCACGTTGGAGTTCTGAAAGTTCGGCCATGCAGCGTTCGAGGGTGGAAGTGCCTTGCGGCAGTTCGTAGTCAAAAACAGGCTCCACCGCATCGTAGTGCACCATGTCCTCTGGAGCGTGATGATCCGTTGGCCTGCGCTGTGCTTTTCGCCATTCCATCAGGCAATAATTCCGGGCCAATACATAGAGCCAACCCCTGAATGACTCAATTTGATGCTCTTTCACCTTTCGTGTCAATTCTTCATAGATCGCCATCACAGCGTCCTCTGCCTTGCCAGAGTCTTTCAAAATCTTGATACACACCCCGTACACCATGGGCATATAGCGCTCGTACAACATCCCCAGCGAACGCGGCGAATTGCCACCAACATAGTCGGCAAGCAACTGCTCGTCACTCAGGTGTTCAGGAATGTTTGGGCGGAGAAATCTCAGCATATAAAAGGGCCTCGGGAATGCACCGCCAAAAGTAGGTAGATAGATGAAATTAAAAAGCGAAATACACAAACCATCCTCTTTTGGCAGCCTTAAGCGTAAAAACTGACACCGTTCTTTAATGCGTCTGAAAAAATGGCAGTTCCCGGCTCGTAGCACGAAGTTTGATAGTGACCGTTGACTATTGACCGTTGACCGTTGACCGTTGACTATTGACCGTTGACCGTTGACTATTGACCGTTGACCGTTGACCGTTGACTATTGACCGTTGACCGTTGACTATTGACCGTTGGTTATTTAGTCTCGAGAGAAAATGGTTTTCATTGCTCCCTGGTCCCAAAGTCAACGGTCAAAAGTCAATAGTCAAAATTTACTTTCACAAAAATTAAAATAGTTCAAAACGTATGAAGCCAATCGCTGACCGCGTAATCATCAAGCCAGCCCCCGCCGACGAGAAAACAAAAGGCGGCATCATCATCCCCGACACTGCAAAAGAAAAGCCACAACGCGGCGAAGTCGTCGCAGTAGGTCCCGGCAAAACCGGCAAAGACGCGCATTCTATGACCGTCCAAGTGGGCGACATGGTGCTCTATGGCAAATATTCCGGCCAAGAGATAAACCATGAAGGTCAAGACCTGCTCATTATGCGCGAGGAAGAAATCCTCGTGATTCTTTAAGGGTTTAGAGTTTAGTAGTTTAGGGTTTAGATACCGAGCCCCTAAACCCTCAACCCAATCAAACCACTCATCACTTAACACTTACCACTCGAAAAGATATGTCTGCAAAGCAAATTAACTTCAATACCGAAGCCCGCGAAAAACTCAAAGAAGGCGTTGACGCTTTGGCCAATGCAGTAAAAGTAACCCTCGGCCCCAAAGGTCGCAACGTAGTCATCCAGAAATCCTTCGGCGCACCTGCCATCACCAAAGACGGTGTAACGGTGGCCAAAGAAGTAGAACTCGAAGATGCCGTGGCCAATATGGGTGCGCAGATGGTGAAGGAAGTCGCCAGCAAAACCGCCGATGCAGCAGGTGATGGTACCACGACTGCTACCGTACTTGCCCAAGCGATGATCACTGCCGGCCTCAAAAACGTGGCCGCTGGCGCCAACCCGATGGACCTCAAGCGGGGCATCGAGAAAGCCGTGAAAAGCATCGTTGCCGATCTCAAATCCCAAACCGAGCAAATCGGCGAGGATTTCGACAAAATCGAGCAAGTAGCCGCCATTTCTGCCAACAATGACGAAGAAATCGGCAAGCTCATTGCCAACGCCATGAAACGCGTTAGCAAAGACGGTGTGATTACCGTAGAAGAAGCCAAAGGCACCGACACCTATATGGAAGAAGTGATCGGGATGCAGTTTGACCGTGGCTACCTCAGCCCTTACTTCATCACGGACGCAGAAAAAATGGTGGCCGATTACGAAAGCCCTTACCTGCTCATCACGGACAAGAAAATCAGCAACATGCAGGACCTCGTGCCTGTGCTGGAGAAATCTTTGCAAACAGGCCGCCCGCTCCTCATCATCGCAGAAGATGTGGACAGTCAGGCACTCGGCGTATTGGTGGTAAACCGCCTTCGCGCTGGCCTTAAAGTAGTTGCCGTGAAAGCTCCAGGCTTTGGCGACCGTCG
>JANMME010000942.1:0-3428 GCA_031373015.1 Saprospiraceae bacterium | reverse complement strand
GGCAAGAAAAAAAATCAACAATGCCTGAAACCGATGCAATTCTTTGATTTACACCAGCATATTCGGAGTTTGTCTGCGACGAATCACGAATAAATTCTCCTACCTTTAGGTTGATATGGACGTTAGAAAACTGCATCAATGGTTTATTTTGTCGGTATCTTAATAATGCCTTGTACCGTTACACCAAGATTCACAATCCGCTGATATTGTAGCCTCCATTGCAAAGCGTTTGATATGGTCAAATAGCCTTGCTCAGGCGGTTCAGAGAGAATTTGTTCGGCCAATTTCATCATGGAAACTTCGTCGGCAGGTATGTTTCGGTCGGCCAGGTATGCGAAAACATCTTCGACATTTGCCCCGTCAGTCACCATCTCTCTAAGCCTGAATGTCATAGTATAGTCACTTGTTCGAGATTTTTCGATGAACGCACAGGAGACAAAATCAAGATTTGCAGTCTTAGTTAGCCCATCATCCTGTTTGTCGTAAACAAACACCAAAAGGTTATAACCCAATCCAAATATCTTCTGTTTCGCATCTTTAAATGGGCAAGATGACTGCGGCTGGCGAATGGAGGAGACCTTAATGTCTGTGTCGATTTCCGCACCCGGAAGATCTATACCATTTGCTGAATTGCCTACGTGAAGATCGAAATTTTCGAGCAAGTGTTGTTTGAATTTATGCTCGATAATTGTTCCCACCGCTTTTCCGTCCGTCACACCAAACAGTTCGGGAATAACAGAAGTCGTTTGACAAAACGCCTTTGCCTCGGCAATCAGTTTTTCGATGGTGAGCGTTGGCTTCATTGACAAAATTTTGAAGGCGTGAAGATAACCCCTTTTGATTTTCCCAACCTATTTTGCCCGTCTTTTCAAAACATTTTATTTAAAAATATCCCCTCCCATCCGAACTTTTTACCTTTTTCCATAAAGCCTACATGAGTCGCCCCGAATTTTGCAACAGTGAAAAAACGGAAAATTGGCAAGTTTGGCATTTTGCTCCGCCGAAAGTAGGTCTAACTGGATGCTTCACAACATAAAAGGATTTGCACAAAAATCAGTGCATCAGCGTACTTTTGCACACATGATTAAGCAATTGCACATCGAAAATTTCCGCAGCATCAAAATGGCGGATGTCCCGCTGGGGAAATTCACAGTTATTACTGGTGCGAATAACTGTGGCAAATCGAGCTTTATTTACAGCCTGCTGACCTTGAAAAATTTGGTGAATAACCCTAACCAGTCAATGGACAATTTTTTCGTGTATGGGGGACTGAATTTGGGCGGGTTTAAGCAGACGGTTTTTCAGAAAAATGAAGCATTGGAAATAAAATTACGGATAGATACTGACGCATATAAAAATGGCAAACTGTTGGGCTACGAGGTCTCTTTAAATCCAAAAGAGTCTGATTTAAGTTTGTTTTTTTTCGCAGATTCAAACAAACTTCAGATGAAGGTGGCTTTCCCCTACGCCGCTAATCAGAATGTAAGGGATCAATCAGGTCAAGAAGAGATAAATTGGAATGGTATTGACTTAACTGTGGGGCCTTTAAATGCCATTTTTAGTAGAACTATGCCTTCCCCCGTAGAGTATCTTAAAAAAACAGACTTCATTCCCGTTCGCCGGGGTTTCACCAAACCATACTACGGGACAATTCCGCTCCAGGCACAAATCATGACTGAGGACGAGATTGCTACTTTGCTGGCAACCGACCATGAACTTGAAGGAAGCGTCTCTCACTATTTAGAGCAAGTCATTGACCGGATTTTCAGTGTTCGATTTACACCGGGTACAGCCAACTTTTACCTTCAGACCCGTGACAAAAACAACGCTTTCGTGGCCGACATCGTGAACGAAGGTTTGGGCACCAACCAATTGGTGACAATGTTGGCAAAAATCCTTTACAAGTACAACCAAACACTTTGTATAGACGAACCAGAAATACATTTGCACCCTTCCATCATTAACCGTTTTGTAGCGAGCCTTGTCGAGATTTCCGAGAAAGAAGAAAAGCAATTTATTTTGTCTACCCACAGCGAGCAGTTTTTGGCTGCGTTGCTTCGCCAAGTGTCCGAAGGCAAACTCGCACCAGACGACTTATGTGTTTATTATTTGACAAAAGACAGAAAAGGGACAACCCAATTCGAACGTCAAGAAGTGAACGCCCAAGGACAAATCAGGGGTGGATATAAGAGTTTCCTAGATGCCGAAATGGAAAACCTCGCTTCACTCTTCCAACTTTCAGAAGCCTGAACTACAGCCCGCCAAATGGATTTTGTCGTCAACGAATGGCTGCCCGAATACCTCCGCCCTACGGCTAGTGCCGAAAACCGGGAAAAGGCCGTGATATTTCTCAAAGCATTCATAATGAAGCCAAAAGATCGGATCGTGGTACGTGAACCGAGCGAATTTTTACGTAAAATCCACCGCTTCCGAAAGGAGTTCGATTATGACAATGAAAGCCGGGTGTTGTACAAAAATTTCATCAAAGCCATCCTCGAAAACTCGGAAAAGTGCCTGCAAATACCCGACAACGATTTGCTCCCTTTCTCTTTTGATTTGCGGGAAAAACTCTCCAAAGGCAATTTTTCCAGTGATACCTACCTCTTCGAAGCCGCTCTGCATAGCGACAGCAAAACCATTGTGACCACGGATGAGCGGCTACAAAAGCATTTGGCAAATACAGCAGGCTTTCAAGTAGTGCTGCTTGACGATTTCCTCGCGGATTACCTAGAAAAGTAAGGCCAATCTTTTCCAAACATTTTATTTAAAACATTCCCTCCCCCGCGAACTTTCTACCTTTGCCGGAGACCATTGACTATTGACCTTTGACCATTAACTGATTAGTGTACAGCCAAAAGTCAACGGTCAAAAGTCAAAAGTCAACAGTCAAAAGTCTACAGTCAACAGTCAACAGTCAACAGTCAAAAGTCTACGGTCAACAGTCAACGGTCAACAGTCAACAGTCAACAGTCCAAATGTCTTATCTCGACGAACTCAACCCCATCCAACGCGCCGCCGTCACCAACATCGAAGGCCCCGTGCTCGTGATCGCTGGCCCAGGCTCCGGCAAGACCCGTGTGCTCACTTATCGCATCGCGCACCTTTTGCAGAGCCATGTGCCGCCCCGCGAAATATTAGCCCTCACCTTTACCAACAAGAGCGCCCGAGAGATGAAAGACCGCATCGAACGGGTAGTGGGTGCTTCGGCACAACAGGTGTGGGCGGGCACGTTCCACTCTATTTTTGCCCGGATATTGCGCTACGAAGCCGACAAAATCGGTTACCCGTCTTCCTTTACCATCTATGATACAGACGATACCACGAGCGTCTTGAAGGCCATCATCAAGGAAATGAACCTCGACCCCACGGCTTACAATCCTTCCGCCATTCGCTCTCGTATTTCGCTCTGCAAGAGCAATTTGATAACG
>JANMME010000933.1:0-3792 GCA_031373015.1 Saprospiraceae bacterium | reverse complement strand
TGGCGCTGGAGCAGGCAGTCATTGGGCTTGACGGGCTGGCTTTTGGGATGGAGCGGTTTTTTGAAAAACAAAGTCAGCACAGCGGCCATGAAAAGCTTGCATGATTTCATGGCAAAGTCGGCGAAGAATGCTTGATTTTTTGCTACTAATTGCACGAATTGCCACGAATCGTTTTAGTGAAAATTCGTGCAATTAGTGGCCCAAAATATTCACAAACAAAAACAGGTTTTTACCTACAACTCAATTTTTAGACATGAAAAAACTCATTTTTGCGCTGTCGCTCGTGTTTAGCGTAACGAGCATTTTTGCCCAAAAGACAGCCACTCCAGTTGCTGCTAAACTTGAACTAAAAACAGCCTTGGACAGTCTCAACTATGCCCATGGTATGGTGGCTGGAGAAACTGCCAAACGTTTACTGGGCACCGACCTGAACGCTAAACTATTCCTTGAAGCACTCAACGCAGTGCTGAAAGGCCAACCCACACAATTCACGGCGGAAAACGCGCCCAAAATCGAACAGTCTATCACTACAGGTATGTGGAAAGGCAATAATGCGAAATTCCTGGAGGAAAACAAAAAACGCAAAGAAGTGACTACCACGGCCAGCGGCTTGCAATATGAAGTAATGAAGCGTGGCACGGGCACGGTATCTCCACTAGCGACCGATAAGGTTGAAGTACACTACCACGGTACGCTTATTGACGGCTACGTCTTCGACAGTTCGGTGAACCGCGGCCAAACGGCCAAATTCCCACTCAATGGCGTGATACCAGGCTGGACCGAAGGTTTGCAGTACATGAAAGAGGGCGACAAGTTTAAATTCTTCATTCCTTACAACCTCGCTTACGGCGAGCGTGGTCGCGGTGGCGCCATTAAGGGCTACACTACTTTGATTTTTGAGGTGGAGTTGATTAAAGTGAACCCGCAGTAAATAGGATTGGGGGTTGTGTAAAAAGCCCCAGAGGGGGTATATCTTTGTAGCACAAGCGAATAAAATTTGTTTAACGTTCCATCGGAACGGCATCTAACAAACGTTAGATACCGTTCCGATGGAACGGATAAAATATTCTTTGGCGATTCTACAAAGATAAAGTCCCCCTGGGACTTTTTACACAACAGCCCAGCGGGTCAAATTGGCCCGCCAATAAACGAGAAAAAGTCAAGTTCTTTTAGGCGAACCCCCAATTTCATAGGATGCTCATCTTTGCTATTTCCCCTTCAACACCCCCTCCAAATCCACCAGCAACTGCTTCCCTTCTGGAGAAAATTTGAGCGACACTTTTTGGCCATTTTTTTCCTGCATGATAAACGCAAAGTTGTCGGCCATCACCTCGTCGGGGTGAATGATGTAGCCCGTATTGTCTTTGATTTGGCGGAAAAAATCCGGCTGGGCCTGCATATTGATCGTGCTGCTGAAACCGTCTTCTTTTACCAATACCTTCCATTTGCCGTCGGGCTGTTTTTCGATTTGAAAAAGGCTGAACTCCAGATAGGCGAAAAACGAGCTCTGCCCGTCCGTCCAGCCTAGATGGTTGGCATAGATGATGGGGATGGCGTATACAGTAGAACCGTCGGCTTGTGCGAGCGCGATTTTTTGGGCAAAATCCACGCCGTCAGGGTTGTACATCGCCCGGGCAGCAAGGCCGGGCGGCATGCTAAGATGCTCAAATGCGAAACCTTCAAAACCGATGAGCTGATAAGTACGATCGCTTTTCGCGGGGTTGAGCCTTGACCAAACGTGGAAAAGTTCGTGGTACATGGTCGTGGTGAACGGGTTGGTTTTGCGTCGTTCCAGTTCGTCGGCAGGGATGATGATGCAGTTTTCGCGGGTGTACCAAACCCCGTCACCGTAGTGTCGGCCCTTGGTTTTGATGAGTTTGAGCGTGTCGGGGAAAATATCGGGCGAAACACCGTTGACCGTACGGAACACCTTTTCCATTACGCCCTCGATGAATTTTGAATCCTCATAGGAAAAGCCCTCTACATCCGTTTTCAAAAATTGAAGATATTCGGGCAAAAGTGATTCACGCGTCTGCCCTTCCTTCAAGGGCTTGTGGATTTGGATCGACATTTCTGAGGCATTCACCTTTTCAAAATAGCCATCGCGCTTGTCGAACGTTATGGTTTCGCCTGCTGCTACGCTGTCGAGCAAAAGGCAGATTTTTCCATTGGGGAATCTGATTTCTTTTACGGGGGTTTGCGCGGTGCAAGAAAACGTCAGGAGGGAAAAAAGTGCGCTGAATGTGAAAATGGAGTGTTTCATGTTTTTGTGTGTTTGAGCAAGGGGAATAGGTTAGTTGGATAGGTAGCAGTTGCTTCGTAAAAAAACCTATGGGAGGTTTCAAAAACCTCATAGGTTTGGTGAACCCTCGCCAAGGTAAGCCACTCCAGGGAAAACCATCTTGAAAACGGCCCCACCCGAAGCCGGGCTTTCGACCGAAAGCCCAATTTTGTGGAGCGTCAGGATGCTTTGCACCAGTGAAAGTCCTACACCCGTGCCTTTGACGCTGAGGTGGCGGGGGCTGCGGAAAAAGGGCTCAAAAATGAGGCGTTGTTCTTCAATCGGGATGCCTGGGCCATTATCACAAACTTCCACGATGTGGTGGCCATCGGCGCGAAAATTGGCGAGAACCAAGACCTGGTGGTCTGGGGAATATTTGCAGGCGTTGTTCATCAGGTTGAGCATCGCCGTGAGGAGCAGCGATTCATTGGCGTTAATTGACAAGGCCTGGTCATCTTCAGGCATTTCTCCAAATTCCACATTGGCGCGGTATTCAGGGTGGCGTTTTTGCAGTTGTTGTTTGGCTTGCCAAAGCAGTTCATCGAGGCGAATGGGTGCAAAAGGGATGGCTTTAGGGTCATTGTAGATAAGCGCAAGCTGCAAGAGTTCTTCCTCCATTTCGCTAAGCGATCGTACATCGTCGAGTACGCTTTGCAGGGCTTTGCGATAGGCGACTGGATCACGCTCCCTTTGTAGTGCTACGTCTAATTGTGCGCGAATGGCCGTCAGGGGGTTCCGGAGCTCGTGCGACACATTGGAAAGGAACATCCGTTGCATCTTAAAAGCCTGCTCCACGCGGTCGAGCAGCCGATTAAAGGTCTCGGCAAGTCGCCCGATTTCGTCGCGGGTGACTCCGGTTGCTACCCTTCGGCTAAGGTCGGCAGGTTGGAGGCTTTCCACCTCTTCCACGATGCGCGAAACGGGTGCGAGTGCTTGCCCGGCATAATACCAGCCCGCCAGCGCGACCAGAATCAGTCCAACAAAAAAACTGATGATCAATATGTTGCGCAGCTGTGTCAGTTGTGTGGGATCACAATAACCCTCCACAACGACCACATAAGAGGAGCCTGAAACATTGTTGGCTTTACGGCCCAGTGCGAACAGATTATAGTGCTGAAACCGGCTCTCGCCCTTTTGATAAATGTCCTGCAAGTCTTTCACCGTCACAGGGGGAGCGTCGGGCCTCAGGGCGAACACGCGCTCGTAGGCATTGTTGAAAATGCTGATGTTGTCTTGGTAAGGCAAGGTGTCGCCATCGGGGGCGATCCAATTGGTGGTCAGCGGATTAAGGGTCGCTGCGCCGAACAGGGCCGTTTGGGCTGTCATTTCGGCCTTTGATTCCAGCCCTTGGAAAAAAGCATCCTCCGTGTTTTTTTTGAACAAAAAATAAACCGAACACAGCACCCCGGCGAGGATTCCCGCCGCAATGAGCACAAATAGCAAGGTGAGTCGGGCGCGGATTTGCATGGTTTAATTGATTCGATTGATTCGATTAGCCGATTGATTCGATT
>JANMME010000918.1:0-8949 GCA_031373015.1 Saprospiraceae bacterium | reverse complement strand
TCTCCTGGCCTGGCTCATTAACCTTGAGCCATTCGGCAAGGTGAACAGGAAGTTAACCACACAAATCAAATTCGGTTTAAATCTTTGCAATTTCGTTCATTATTGATTCAAGTTCCTGTCGAGCAATTGACGTTGGGATTGTCTGCTTGTTTCGAGGCCCTTGCAGTGTCCGCACTGTTTGGAAACAAGGTTGAACAACGCGAGACCGCGCATCCACCGCGCCGGCCGCGATTGCTCCAGACAGCCTCGAGTCTTTTTCACCAAAGTCTTGGCAGGATTTCATGGGCAAATGAAAGGGCCATACGATGTCGGACAATTCTTACCTCGCGCAACTCCGCGCTACTTTAGTGACCGAAACGCGTCGTATCGGTTTAGTTGAATCCGAACGCATGGAGGCGCTCAATCTCAAGCGCTGCAAACAGAAGAAATTCTGGCGAAGAATGTTCCTGGCGACAACCTTGATTGCATCAAACCCCTTTCACGTCAGTGTCGTGCATGGTTCGGTCCGCCCCGCGCAAACCCAGTGGAATACCGAAACTTCCACGCTTGCTCTCGGAATATTCACGACCGAAGTTGCAAACCGCGCACAAACCAAACTCGTTCAGGTTGCTGATCGCAGCGGAAAGGGCGGCGGGAACGGTGGTGGGAACAAAGGATCCCGTGGCGGCAGTGAGGGCCGCAGTGGCGGCAATGATGACGGTGGCGGCAAGGGCACTAATGACGGCAACCATGAAAACAGCGGTGGCAACAGTCGAAATGAAGGCCGGCAAGTAGACAACCCTGAACCAGAAACTGGCAAAGGCAAACCCGATGACACCCATCCGACCGATAGACATGGCGATCATAATGAAGACACTGCCGGCGGTGACGGTGAAACAGGGGAACCCAATCCAGGCGGCGTAGTACACACCGACGATTCGACAGAGACGCCTCATGGTGATCTCGATCAGGCTGATCCGCAAGCCCAAAAAGCCGCCCAATTGCATGCCCACTTCCTGCTGACGGTAGTTGAAAAAAGGCTCGCGCACATCACTGGCATAGATACCCCAGCCCAAAGGCAGTTCGCAGGTACGGATAGCGGCAGCGGCGAAGGCTGTTTGGACGCCTTGCTGGATTTGTCCCCATTGCTGCCGATACCCCGCTGTGATTTCTACCCCGCTCATAGCGGATACGTAGGCGGGGTTTAGGGAAGGGCGGTGGGCGTAGAATTGGGAGAATACGGGGGATTGGGCGGATAGAAATGCTCCTGACAACAATAAAAAAGAAGATAAAAGGAAAATTGTACGCATTTGGCAGATAGATTGGCAATGGTGATTCGCAGCATAATAACGCTGCTATTATAAGATTAAGAAAATCGCTTTTTAATATATTGAATGCAATCTCGCAGTGTGGTGATTCTCGTGTTTTGCCGACTCACCCGCACAAACAATGCTTCCTTGCCCTTTTCTTGAAAAAAGACGGGCACTGCGGCGGGTTCGCAATCAATTCGGATGATCTCACGACCATCAATGATTTCTGCGTCAATAAGTACCAAGGTGCTTGGGTATTCGCCCAATTGGTCGCGCAGCAACTTATTTAACTTCAGGACGAGTACGTCTCTTTCTGTATGATTTAGCTTGAGGCCATATAGACCTCCGGAGTCCTCTACACCAAGCAAGATCGTTCCACCATGTGAATTCATCATTGCCGCTACAGTCTCCATTATTTTGGGGAAATGTTCCTGATGCGCAGAAGCCTTGAATTCTATGGTCTCGCTTTCGCCCTTCATCATAAGCTCTCTACTGCTGGTAGGCATCTCATTATAAAGGTAGGAAATAATTTGTACCGTCAGCGCCTTGAAAATCTTGGCTCGCAAGGAGATGGGCAAATAATCATCCTCAAAAATTCGAGTTTTGTCAAACTTAGCTAATACTGCCGCTTCTTTGACTTGGATAGTACCCATGCGGGTATGGTTGTCGAAAATGGCAACTTCTCCAAATATTTGGCCAGCGTGGCATTCTTTAACCTTTCGATTTTTCAATCGAATAAGCAAGATTCCCGAAATCACCAGATAAAATGCATCTCCGTGGTGATCTGCGGAAAAAACGGTTGCGCCCTCCGCATAATGAAAGATGGTGCCTTGCCGGGCGAATTGTTCTTTTTCTTCGCTGCTTAGTTCTGAAAATAGAGAGGAGGATTCTAAGCCTTGAAGGATGAAGGTGGTGTCTTCTATTAGCATTGTTTGTATGTTATTAGATGTAATAATAGGTGGATTCAAGTTTTAAATACAACATGTGTTAGGTTTTTATAATTGCCTATAATTTCTATTCCAATCACTTATCTTGCAATTAAATAAGCAATTATAACGACCAAGACAAACCAAATCCAAACATTTCGATAAAAAAACCGAAACAACATTACTTTGCTTTTAAGTGGATACCCCCATGACCCAACCGATGATAAAATCAATCCTACATCATCAGCATTTATTTGTGGATTCTGGATCAAAATCGGCACCCATCCTGCGAAATGATTTCGGGCATAAACAGGAACGTTCCCCGAATTTGTACTGAACAGTATACTAGCCCAAAATTCCGTTCTGAATGGATTGTTTCTGAAGTCTAAATCTTTGCCTTTAAATAGGTTGTATAAATAGACCAATTGCAATACAATTTTATCTTGTTCGCTGCTTATGTCATCAAAGTTAGCCAATAGTTTTGTCAATTGTGTATCTGACACCGTAGTGGTTTGCATTAAAACAGGCGCAATATTTTGTAACTTTTGAGTATGTTGTGGAAGGATAACCTGCGTAGCAACCTTTACAAAAACTCTGGTAAAGGCATCTGCTTCTATTGCGGATTGATGTTCGGGGATTTCTACTTCGGATACCTCTTGTAATTCACTTAAGCGTTGTTGTTCCTCAACATATTCCTCAATTTTTTGTCGTTCAAGTTCCTCTAATTCACCAATTTTTAGAAAGGTCATTGTTGCAATCTGACTGATTGCTTTGTCCGGGTGTCCTAACCAATCCTTCATAAGGAGTTCAACGGATGTTTTAGGGCGGTCTGCCGGATTATCCCAGCTGGGCATTACTTTGTCGTATATTTTTAGCTGATATTCGCCACCAACCAAATCTGTACGTTGGGATAAATATTGGGTTTTAAAGCCGTCAACCAACTGATCCCTTTCCTGCATATCGAGATTGGATATATAACTTATTGCCCCTTGACTGGGGTTTCGCAAGTTTTCTTCTATCAATGTAACAATCGCTCTCAACAAATAGGCACGAACACGTGGCTGATGACTGATTGTCCTTAAAAAGTCCAACGTTTGATAGGCCTCTTCAACTGTGATTTTACCAGAAGAAAATGTTAACTGATAATCTATTAACTGAAATGTTAGCGTAGCACAGCATATAACCTTGTCTTCATGCAAAAGATCGGCATAATTTTTTCTGGGGGTGGGATTGTGATTAATATGCTCAAGCCAGCCAAACAAAACTGTACGGGTTTCAACAGGATCAATGTTATTGTAACCATCAGCCAAGCCTGCAGCAATAGGATCAATAAAAGTGGCATAACGCAAAAAGTCCTCTTTCAGGCTTTCTGCCACTTGTTTGGTATGCCTGGCGCTAATTAAGCGCAGGGTATGCTGGACACTTTGAGTAACTAATGCGTTTCGCACACGAGCCAAACGTTTGATTTGATCCAATACGCGCTGATCAAGGTTATTAGCACTGTCTTTTTGGGCTACGGCGCCCAATGTGGCGGCAATAGTTGCCTGTATAAAATTTAAAGGGGTTTGTTGGTTTTTCTCGCTCTTGGATCTCTCTAATATTTTCAAATCAGTTATCACGTTCTGGACTTCTATGTTAGTTTGCCAGAGATCAATAGTTTTATACCAATTATCCAGCATAGTTGGCCTTAGGTTGGCTAACGTCTCTGCGGTTACCATCCTCACTTCAAAATCTTCATGGGCAGCCAGGAGGAGCAATGTGTTTTCAACCGTTGGAAAATCAATTTCACCCATTCGAGTTAGGGTATTCGTAACAACCTGTCTAACAATATGCCGGCGCCAACTGCTCCCAAATAGTCTCCAATT
The DNA here is from genome assembly GCA_031373015.1 of Saprospiraceae bacterium. GTDB lineage: Bacteria > Bacteroidota > Bacteroidia > Chitinophagales > Saprospiraceae > M3007. The sequence continues at coordinate 4,869 of JANMME010000918.1, read as the reverse complement.
AGTAGTTCCATCCGTTGCAGAGAACACTACCAATTTTTCTAATACGGGCAAAGCTGAATCCAGAAAACGGCGATGAGTTTTCCATGCTGTTGACAATAATTTTGTGTCCTGTTGTGGATATTTGCCTCTGACGTAACCGTTTTCAATTGTAAAATAACTCATCAATGGAAGTACATCATTGTAATCCAAGGGTTTTAATTGGTGGTTTCTGCCTTCCCAACCCTGTTGGATTAACATATCCATTGCATCAAAAAACTGTGCTTCCCGCAATCCACTAAATATTGTGAAACCAATCGCAAGCAGCTTATAATCACTGGACAGGTTGTGGAACCAATGGGCGATCCCCAAGGCATCGGAAGGGGTGGCAGAACGCAAGCTGTTCTCGATGCTCTCTGGTGTGATTTTAGGCTGACTGGCCAATATATCTATAAATACATCTATGCTTTCAGGTGTATGCAGTCGAGCAGTCAACTTCGTCAAGTCAAAAAAATCTGGGATAGTCAAATTCCGCTCCAGCAAATCCTGTCGGATTTTTTTTGATAAAACATCTTGATGATAGGCGTCTTGTATGTGTATTTCATACCAAATGTCGTTGAGTTCTAAATCTGTGAAATGCCAGGATTCAGATGGAGCATCTGTACTTACGAGGATCAAATGTTTTCCAGCTGCAGTAACTTGTTTTATCTCCTCAAAACTGTATTCAAAAGACTCGGGCGTCGCTTTATAGATCAAGAATATAGTCCGATTTTCTGCCTTTCGCAGTGTATGGAGTAAGGTATTCAAACCTGACAGGCCCATACTTTCTTTGGCATGTAAATCTTTGTCTTTTGACTTAACCTGGCTGGCCAAATATTTCATCAGCCCATCCTTATTGAAGTTGTAACCTCCACCAAGGAAAAGAATCCGATTCTTCTCCAACCGTTCCAACAACATCGGGGTAAACGACGGTGGCTGGTACGCCTTAGCCGTGCGATCCTCAAGATTGACCTCCTCAAAAAAAGACTTGGCAGAGCTACTTTGGATGTTATAGCTTATAGAATATTCATCGCCTATACGCAAATTGCCCTCAACGTGAATTTCAGAGTCCGCAATAATATTTTTTTGTGGATCGCTCATAATTTAGAAAGTTGTATGAATGACTAGATCAATGCAATTTTAAAAAATTGCATTTTAATCTGTTTTTTAAATATAAACATCAGGCATAAAAATTAGCACGGCAATATTACAGAAACTAAATTGGTTCACTACTGGCCTTATCATTGGGAGCAGGGTATTGTTTCAAAGGATTTTTATCAATGGTTTCCTCGAGCAACGCATACGCCACAAAATATTCAAGGGCAATGCAGGCCAATTGAGCAAACCTCGGCAGGCGGGTAAAGCCAGGCTGTTGAACATCCTTTTTAAAATCCGAGCCGGTGCCAACTAAACGCGAACCATCATTGACCGCTTGGTTTAAGAGAAAAGTGTGGATCAAAGTTCGATCCATCAACACGATACCCTTTGACCAATAATAATAGATTCTCCACCTCGGTTTCAAAAGTAAAATCATGTTTGGGCGTCCCCAAGTATTGAAATAAAGTTCGGCCAGTACTTTTTTCAGCAACAACTATAAAAACTGTCTTCACGCCATTAATATCCTTTATATCAAGGTTATAAGGAGTTGAAGAATTAGTAATGTCTTTATCTAGTGGGGTAGATTTTTTATTTTTGAAAGAATGTAGTCCTACGGTATTAAGCAAGGTAATTATTTCTTTTTTGGGCTTGCAAATATCCGTGCCGTTCTCATCCATTAACCTAATTTGGATCATGCCTACAGGGATAAGCCCTTGCCACGTATATTGCCACTTATCTTGCTTTATTTTTACCAATTGATTTAAATTGACTTTCGTTTCCTTTACGGTATCACCAGAAGTCACCCTAAATTTTAATGCCTTTAACTCTGGAGGTAAATTATTTATCTGAATCGTTATAGTTGTATAACCGTCTGTTTTTATTTCTTTGTTTTTTACAAAAAAATAAGGGAGGCTAACAGGAAGCATCATCCAGATACTTAGCGTAACAATAGAAATTGGATTTAAAAATCCACTATGATTTGATTGGAAGGGATAGAAAGAAGGCTGTCGCATATTGCTGGCTGGTTTGGAATGGAAGAATCGAAAGGAGAGGATTTAAGCATCTGATTAATGCCCTTTACTTGGTTTTTAGGCAAGAACTTGATTTTAAAAAAATCATATTTATCATAGAGAAAATATTGGTCCGCATTCTGCCCGATAAAATGAACCGTATGTGTGTGAATAGTTTGTTCTTTCTGCTCGATATCAAGTGTCACCAGAGGAAACGAAAAACTCCGTCCAAAAATACCATAACTTGCTGGTAAAAGTATCAAAGACAACAAGGTGGGCGAGAGAATTAATATTTGATAGGATAGACGCCTTGGTCTTGCTATCAGGCTAAAGAACGCAATCTGGAGCCCAATCACCATACATAGCGCTACATAGAGCTTAAATCGCCGGTAAGCATTGTCCTCAGTGGAGAGCATATTGAAAAAGCGGTTGACAATATTATATTTGGCTGGTTGAGCCACTTTCATCTCGTTCAGGTAACCTTCATAAATGCTCACATTTCGATCGCAGACAGGTACATCAGTGTCGGTATACTTGGTAAATATGTTTTTGGCAGGAATTTGCAGCAATTGGTCTGCTTCCAATGATTTAGCTTGTTGATGTAACACCCCAAGGCCAGAAGCGGCAGATAAGATCATTCCAAGCCAATACCATTTTATGGCTGCTGGAAAGACTAATTTTATAAACAGGCAAATCAGAATGGCCAGCGCAATCAGTAATGCAGATACTATCACTTCTTGCATCCCCAACGAGCCGATGGCTTGTAAAGGGCTGTAAGATACAAATCGTACAATATTTAATATTGTTGTGATAAAAAAATCGCCTCCCATTTTTAAATAATCAAGTGGTTGGCCCTCCACATCGACTCCTAAGAGCCGGTAAAAGGAAATCCAAGAAACATATCCCGCATAGTAACTGAGTGCTACAATTAATGATAGTCCGCTTAAATCAGTGATTAAGGATTGGATGTTTTTTGTAGACGAAACTGACATGATTAATCGCTTATTAAAATGAAACTGGCCCAGTCATAAAAGCCAGCGTCAATATACTCAACTTTGGCTTGTTTTAACGCTTTCTGTGGGTCATTCAATTCTGTTAACCGTTCAAAAAAAGTCTGCATGAAGCGCATACTTTCCTCATCTCCAACGCTCCATTGGTTGGCAATAACCTGTCGTGTGCCGAGGGAGAAGAACGCGGCTGTTAGGTCTGAAAAAGTTTCGCCATACGAACATACGCAACCACTGATGTAATTACTAAGGCTTGCTTGGTAATCATCACCGATATAAACTTTCTTATAATCAACATTCCCCAATCCTAAATACTGCTTTACATCTGCAGATGGCGCAGTTTCGCAGCCCGAAAGTACTACAAGCGGAGGGTGCTGTTTCATTTTAGTAACGATCTCCTTTCCTTCCAGTCTCCCGTCATTGGATGGGTCCTGTCCATAAAGCAAATAATTAGTTTTCATCTCTGGGGCTCGAACCTGGATTTTCCCACCATCCGGAGTTTCCACCTGAGCAGCTACCGCATTTTTTTGAGTTTTTACAACGCCATGTGTGGAGAAATGAACAATGTCGTAACGATTCACTTGGGCCATCTTTTTATAGACTTCCGATTCCGTGGCGTCCAGTACTGTATCCGCACGACCAGGAAATGAGGCCGCAGCTGCTTCTATCTCGAGGTTGGCATTTACAAGCCCCCCGTGATCGCTATATCCAAACCCAAGGTAAGTTTTATAACTCGGCAAGCTTTGGTTTGCCCGTGCAACCCGTAGATAATAAAATATCTTAGCTGAGGGAACATAGGAAATATCATACTCCTCTAATACCAGTTTTCCGCTAGCAAGAGGTAGCAACTCAAACGGCAAAGCGGAAACATTCTGATCCGTAGCAATGATCACCCTTTTTCCAGGCTGGATCTGGAGCCGATTGAAGACGTAATCAGAAAAAACTTTCAAGTTGTCTGAACGCCCCAACGGAGCATCCAAGAATGGTGCAAAAGAGTTCTTTGAATCCGGAATAGATTTTTCATAATCCAACAATAATTTTAAGAAACTTAGGTACTGTGGGTCATCCTCCATGACTGCTTTGAGCGCCTCAACCCGCAAGAACAAATCAGCCGAATTAATTTTCAAACGAATAAGCTGATCTTGATTTGACTCGATTTTCCAAACATAAACAGAACGCCGATTGTCCATCAGGATAAAAGAAAGGAATACTTCATTGGGTTTTAATGTCTTCATAATAGCTTCCCGCGAAACTGGCAATTGTGATAGATAGCGGTACACAGGCATTTTACGTGAAATTTCAAGTTCTATCCGCTCCGCTTGTTTTGCCTCCGGCGTCATTTCAAGTTGTTGGAACAAGGGGTCCAAGCTGCGACGTTCGACAGGTGGGAGGCTTTGGTACAAGGTGGTAATTAGACTATGCCGGAAATTAAGTGACTTAATATTCTCAGCCATGTTCCAAGCCATATCCAGACATTGATTTTGGTTGCAAATAGTTGGATTATACTGATAACAATTGAACATAAATCGAATATGCCGCCTTGCCATATCTCGAAAATTGTAGCCATTTGCTCGGTAATAATTGTCTTCAAGCCTTGGGCTTATGCGCAGGATAGGTTCAATCCCGGTGGCAAATCCTTGAAAACTTTTTAAACCGTTCGCCCAATCCGCAGGTTTTGCCTGCCAGTAAGTCACGGCTTGATCAAAGTAGGCGGTAGCATCATCATAAATTTTTTCATA
>JANMME010000908.1:0-4788 GCA_031373015.1 Saprospiraceae bacterium | reverse complement strand
AGTCACCCGGTGAGTTCAGCCTCATCGCAACAAGGCCATTGTTTTGAAATATGAGGTGCAAAAGTAAGGCCATGTATGGGTGGCGGAAGGGGGGTTTGGGAATTGTTTGCAAAGGAGGGGAATGAATCATATCTAACACCGGCCAGTGGGTTTCATTTTGTAACCCATCTCTGTAAAAATTTTACAAAAAAAGTTTTATATCGGGCGGTAACTGTGTACATTTGCATGGTTGCCGCCCGATATAGCCTTTATTTTTATCAGATTCTATAAAATTATAAACCTAAGCCCTTGATAATGAACAAAATTTTTATTGGAAGAGCACGCGAGCAAGAGACCCTGATGGCTACCCTTCAGTCACTGGAGCCCGAAATGGTCGCTGTCATCGGCAGGCGGAGGGTAGGCAAGACATTTTTGATAAAAAATGCCTACGCTGGCCGTATCGTTTTTGAGGTGACTGGGGTGCAAAACGCCGGGCTATCCGAGCAAATACAAAATTTTACTTTCAGGATCAACCACACCTTTTATGGGGGCGAAGCCAAATTGAAACCCAAAAACTGGCTAGAGGCATTCCAAATGCTCATCCTCGCGCTCGAAAAACAACAGCACTCCGACAAAATAGTGGTGTTTTTGGACGAACTCCCGTGGTTCGATTCGCGCAAATCCGGCTTTTTGCGCGCGCTTGGTTTTTTTTGGAACAGTTGGTGTACCAATCAAAATATCGTGGTCGTGATTTGTGGTTCGGCGGCTTCCTGGATGATCGAAAAAGTGGTCAATGACCGGGGGGGCCTGCACAACCGCATTACACGCCGCGTGGATTTACAGCCTTTTAATTTGTACGAGACAGAACAGTACCTGCAAAGCCGCAACATCCGACTCGAACGCTATCAAATCTTGCAGCTATATATGGTTTTTGGTGGTATCCCGCACTACCTGAAAGAAATCCTGCCAGGCAAAAGTGCCATCGAAAACATTGGGGCAGTTTGCTTCTCGCCCGGCAGCACCCTGGCTAACGAATTTCAAAACCTGTATCCCGCGCTTTTTGAAAACGCCGCCAACCACAGCGCTGTCATCCGGACACTCTCGAAAAAATGGAAAGGAATGCACCGCAAGGAAATATTGGAAACCTCCGGGCTGCCCGATGGCGGCAAAACCTCGGAGGTCTTGCAGGAACTGCTGTATTCGGGTTTTATCTCGCAGTATTTTCCTTATGGCAAAGTCAAAAGGGAGTTGCTGTACCGGCTGACCGATGAATACTCTTTGTTTTACCTCCATTTTATTGAAAACAGCAGCTGGCAAGGGAGCGAATGGTGGCAAGCACTCAGCCAAACCGCAAGTTTCAAAAGTTGGTGCGGCTATGCATTTGAGAACATCAGCCTCAAACACTTGCCCCAAATTAAAAAAGCACTTGGCATATCCGGGATATACTCCGAAGCATCGGCATTTTCCCATCCCGGCAGCAAACACGAAAAAGGATTCCAAATTAATTTGGTGCTTGACCGAAAAGACCAGACCATTAACCTGTTCGAGTTCAAATTTTACAATGCTGCCCTGACGCTCGATAAGTCTGATGCTGCCGCCCTGCGCGAAAGAATGGAAACCTTCCGGCAGGTCAGCAAAACCAAAAAGCACCTTTTCCTGTCCTTCCTCACCACTTTCGGCGTGAAAATCAATGAAAACAGCCTCGGATTGGTGGACAACAATTTGGAAGCGAATGTGCTTTTTGAGCCTTGAATTTGCCTTGTAATCGGCAAAAGCAACGCCTTTTGCCGATTACGATCAGTAAAAATTCAAAAAAGCCCCTCCCGATTTTACCGGGAAGGGCTGCGTATTTTTGGAATCTACCATTCGGCCTATAAATTTCTATTACTTCACAAAGTTCGCCGTAGCCAGCATTAATCCTTGCTATTCAGGGTTGCACGTGCATTTTGGTTTTGGAAATATCATTCACAACTGGGATGCTCTGGCTGGTTTTGCTATCAACTTTTGTCAAGAGGGTCCCTTCCCTGAGCGGAATTTGAATAAGGGCGACAAAAAGGATCATGCCGATTACATCAACCAGCCACGTTTTTGGGGTATTGGTCTGTTCGATATTGTTTTTCATTGTGATAAAGTTTTAATGTGAATGAGTTTTTGAACGAAATGGGCTTTGTCTTTTCTATTAATCTCAATCAGATTCATTTTGTAACCGTATTCCTGAAAAAATATTTTGGGCTTAGTACTTATTAGGAAAAAAGCCTCCTTGGAACTTGTCCGAAAACCCCATCGGTTTCTACAAAAAAGCCCCTCCCCAAGTACTCAGGGGAAGGGCTGGGTATTTTTGGAATCTACCATTCGGCCTATTTATTGTGCTAAAGACGCTTCAATTGACTCCGTCAATTTTTTCTGCGAGCCATTTTCCTGTGGATTATACCCGCTTTCGGCAAATACGATCTGCCCATTTTTGTCAATGACGATGTTCGTGGGACAAGGTTTGATGCCGTATTGATCAAAGATGGTTTGGGCATCGGCCACCACCTGGTAATCAAACTTTGTTTTTTGTAAAAATGCCTTGGTGTCCTGCACTTTGTCGAAAGTCAGGCCGATGAACACTACCCCTTTGTCTTTGAATTCCTGCATCGTCTGATTTAGTTCGGGCATTTCCTGCACGCAGGCAAAGCAATGGATGAACCAAAAATTCAACACCACGACCTTGCCTTTCAGGGCAGTCAAATCCACCAGATTCCCATTGACATCTACTGCCGAAAACACCGGGGCGGGTTTCCCTTTCAAATCCTCCATAGCTTGTTTCTTACGTTTCTCACTTTCTTCCCAGCCCTTCCAAAATTCACGCAACTCCGTCAGGGTTAAATCCCTGAATACAACCGCTTTGACGTTCGTGATGCTGTCGCCATAGCAATCAACGGTTACATTCGATTGTTTTGCCCGGATTTGCGTTTGCGTAAGACGTTCGCCTTCAAGGGAATAAACAGGGAAGGCCAGATGGGTACTGTCGGCGATCAGCGACAGCATGGCGGTGTTTTCCTTTGGTGACAAGGCCACTTTGGTCAGGCCTGTCAACGCTTTTTCGAGTTTTTCAGAATATTGACCACGCTGATTTTGGCAACCAAGGGTTAGTAAAAGGAGGATGCCGATGATGCTTGAAAGTGTGATTTTCATTTCTGGATCGCGATTTAATTTGAAAGTTTTGATTTTCCCATTCATTTCCGGGAAGCTTGATTTTGTAACCGGGTTTCAGTTTTTTTAATCTCCTTACAAACCTGTGAGGTTTTCAAAACCTCATAGGTTTCGACGAAACAAAAAAGCCCCTCCCCCGAGTACTCGGGGAAAGGGCAATATGGTCTTCGGTATTGAACACTCGGTTTAACTTACTCTTTTACAAACTTCTCCACCGCCAGCACTTTGCCCTCGGACATGACTTGCAGAAAGTACAGGCCTGCGGGCAGTTCGCCTGCGCGAACGGTTTGTTGGGCACTGCCAGGCTCGGTTTTTTGTTCCTGAACCAGTCGGCCTGTGAGGTCGGTGATGCGGAAGCTCATGCCGGGTGTAGCTGCTTCTGACAATTCGACCGTGAACATACCGGTATTGGGGTTGGGGAAGATAACCGGCGCAGCCCATCCAGACAAGTTGCCATTAGCACGATTGGCTGTTTTGTTCCCAGTAGGTGTGACCCCAATCGGGCAGTTGAACGTATTCATGTGTGCTTCAAAATACAACTGAGTGGCAAGCCTCGAGGTAATATGTATGTACACGGGTGCCGTCTGCGCAGGTAAAGTGTACTGAAATATTTCCGATTGGCCGTTTGCAATACTATCGGTCATGGATTTAAACCGGATGGAGTAGGACGGCGAAAAATTCGGGTTGCGCACCTCGTATTTACGGCCACTGGGCGCTTCGTAAACGGACAAGTGTGGGGGATCCAGGGCGATAAGACCATCCGGTATTTGAATAGCCGTGTAGATCAACTTGTTTGCGCACTTGTTCGTCACCCTGATTTGGTACCTCAGGTTTTTCTCAGCGTCCGCCGTGATGGTCAGCAATTCGTATTTCATGCAACCGATTTCCTTGATGTCGCAGGCTTCTGCTTCGCGGATAATGACATCGAAACAGCATGAGGCGGAATTGCCACAGCTGTCCGTAGCAGTGTAGCACACCTGCGTCCCGCCAGACGGGAAAGCACTTCCCGAAGGCAGCCCAGCCGAGAGCCTTAGCGCCACGCCCGGGCAGATGCAATCCGAAGCCGCAATCGGCTGGCTATAATTGGCTATGGCCGATCCGGCGCCTGGTGCAACCACGATGTTGATCGCCCCAGGGCATTGGATGCTGACGTTCGACGGTGCCGGCGTCAGGTACCTCAGTGTGTAGGTTACCACCGTGTCGCAGCTGGCGCCTGTTCCGGGAATGGTTTGCACCACGGTTCCGGGCTGGGTATAGCTGTTGCCGCCGATCAGGACCGATTCGCCGGAACAGAATTCGATGGTTTGGGCGCGAGTGGGCAGGGGCAACACGGTTAGCGTGTAGGTCACCATGGTGTCGCAGTTGGCTCCCGTACCCGGAATGGTTTGCACCACGGTTCCGGCCTGGGTGTAGGTGTTGCCGCCGATCACGACCGATTCGCCAGCACAAAATGCAATGCTTTGGGCGCGGGTAGGTAGCGGCAACACCGTCAGCGTGTAGGTCACCACGGTGTCGCAGCTGGCACCCGTTCCGGGAATGGTTTGCACCACCGTCCCGGCCTGGGTGTAGGTGGTCCCGCCGTTCACGACCGACTCGCCGGCACAGAATGCAATG
>JANMME010000887.1:0-16858 GCA_031373015.1 Saprospiraceae bacterium | reverse complement strand
GCAGACTGGTCGAAAAATGCCATATCACTGTTCGCCCATTTATGCATGGATCCTGCCGGGGTGCTTTTTGCCTGCTGAAAAAAGACGGTGTTCAGCACCATGGACACTAAAAAAACACCCGCAGCTACCCATTTGGTTCGCGCAGAAAGCCAGGTTTCAAGCACGGCTAATTTATCAATATTAGAACCGAAAGGGGTAGGTTTTTCGATTTTGCCCGCATTTGCCGGTTGCTTGTTGGCAACAGACGATTTATTTGCTTTAGCCATGATTTTGCTACTAATTTTTTCATACTAGCTCACGCCACCGCCAACTGCCGCCGCATCCCTTTCACGCAAAAATACAACGGAAACTCATGGCACAGATCTTTTGGCCTATGTAACTTTTTATGTTAAATGCTGTTTGCTTGATAAATAATATCCACCATGCAAAAGAAAGATTTGTTCAAGAACATGCCCTTAATGTCTCCGCTCACAGATCGGATGGAAGCGTCCAAAAAACGGGGGTTTACGGAAAATTTCGAGATCCTTTCTGCGAACTCGATGATTAACTACGATACCGAAAAGGAATATGCACCGCTAGACGTCTCAATTATTGACCATTATCGCTTTGAAGGCATGTCTGATCCGGGCGACAGCAATATTTTGTACGAGATTGCCACATCAGATGGCAAAAAAGGGATACTCGTAACGCCTTATGGGTCGGATTGCCCGGCGCATGTTGCTGATTTTGTGGCGCAAATACCCCAGATGGAGAAAAAACACGATGGGGTAGCACCAGATACAACACACGCTCAAACGCCCATTGACACCACCCCGTTGGCTACTTCTGGTGCAGAATGATAGCTATGTATTTAAATTCGCCACTTCTGCAATCGGAAAATACACTTTTTTGCCTTTTTCCCGGCCAATCCGAACCATCTCATCCGCACCCTGCGAGGGCCCACCGATGCGGAGTACAGCAGCCACTTTGTCCAGCAGCCGTATCGCCACAGGATGGAAAATTTCATTGAACGCCGCATCGCCAATCTCTTTAGAGCCTGCAGTTTCAATCAGAGGCAAGGCAAACCATTCGCCCATGACAGGCAAATGCCCCATACGGTAAAGTTCCAGCGATACCTGGCTCATGTGCTCCACATTGGCGGCAATCAATTCAGGCTGGTCGTTGGTGCCGGATCGGTAGGGGCCTGCGACAAGGATTAATTCGGGCTTGTTCATTATCTGAAATTTTATAATTTGACATGCACTTTATGCGGATAGCAAAGTTGCATTCTACTTTGGCATTTCAGCAATATAGCGGCCAAACAGCTGGGAGAATTCTTATCGCCAGCATCGCCCCTTAGCCCAAAAATACAACGGAAACCCCAGCCCCACCATCACCAAGTTCCACACCGAAATAATTCAAAATATTTTGTTGGAATAAAAACAATTTGTAGTTTTGTTGGAGAAAATCAACCATTCAAACTGCCATGAAAAAAGAACTCATTGACGAACTCTTTCTGAATTTCGAGCAAGCCTGCTACCTCATCGAAAACACGGAATGTTGGAGTGCGCGGGAACTCCAGACCATTCTTGGTTATACCAAATGGGATAACTTTATCAACGCTATCGAAAAGGCTAAAAGCGCCTGCGCAGGGGCGGACGAAAAGGTGGAACACCATTTTGCTGATGTCGGGAAAATGGTCGAACTCGGCAATCGGTTTGAGTAAAGGGCCGGAAAATAAATTTTGAAGACCAAAGTTAAAATTTCTAAACAAAACCTATCTTTGTTTCTGCAAATTACCAATAATGGTATTTTTTAGAAATGAAAATACTGAATTTTATACAAACCTTCCAGCAACGCCCGGTCTTTTCAGTGACCGATGTGCAGAAGATTTATCCCGACTTCGACCGAAAAAACCTTGTGCGCTGGCAAGACAAGGGGCTTGTGCAACGAATTCGGAACAACTGGTACGCGCTGCCGGGCAAAATCAAAGACGAAGCGGGGCTGTTTTCGACGGCCAATCGCATCTATTCACCCTCGTACATTTCACTGGAATCAGCCTTTTCCTACTACGGTTGGATACCCGAAGGCGTGTTTACCATCACTTCTATCACGACCCAAAAAACGGCTTTTTTCTCCAGCGAGCTGGGTGCTTTCAAATATACCAACTTAAAAAAGAGCCTGTTTTTTGGGTTTGAATTCCCAGGCAATTTCAGCATCGCAGAACCGGAAAAAGCCTTGCTCGATTTCATCTACCTCCACTCAGAGTTGAACGATCCCATAGCATTCGAAGAATTGCGTTGGTATCAGGATGTCATTCTGAGCAAAATAACTATGGCCAAATTGGACAGCTATGCCCAATTGTTCGCTTCTGGCGCGCTTGACCGTAGATTAAAATCTTTCAAAAAATTTCTGTATGGTAAATGTTGATGCACTCCTGCGCTTTTTCCCTTCGCATTTCGGGCACCTATGTTACGCCGCCCGATTTGCTGTTGGCACAAAAATTCAACGCGATTTTCAATCGAAAACGGGCAAATGGCAGGGACTACTTCGATGCTGTCTTCCTGCTCGGAATTGGCACAAAACCGAACTATGACTATCTCTCCGCCAAATTGGACATCCACAATCCCGCACAACTCAGAGAACGCCTGCTCGATGCCTGCACTCGGCTCGATTTTGATGTGCTGGCTTCTGATGTGCGGCCGTTTCTGTTTGATCCCCGCGATGAAAAGAAAGTGCGGCAGTTCCCGGCATTTATTGGAGTGGCGGATTTGGGTTGAGGGATCCGTAGGCGAAGAAGGCTAAAAATGTTGTGTTTGTAGGCAGAGCCGACTGGAATAGGCGGCACGACGCCACAGCGTCGCGCCAGCGTTATGTTATTCTTTGAGCCTCGCGCGAGCGGGTAGCCTTTGTATGATTGGGGCTTTCGCCAGCCATTTTGGCCTCACCAATCCCAAACAGCATTATAGCTGATGGTTTTAAATCTGGGCTTTTTCGGGGCAAGCTGAATGGACACAATAACTTTTTGTTTTTGCTTGTCGATCATGGTCTGTATCTGAAAAGTCGACTTTAATTGTTCACTACGTTCTTGCTTAAAATCAAGCTCACCGTTCTCAATAACAACACAACCGTGCTCCCATATTTGCCTCCGGGCATAAGGCAATTCTTGAATAGATTTTAAGCCTGTATATTTTTTAAACAGTGGGCGAAACGTATTTAAATGCGTAACATTTTTTGAATACCAGATAAAATGTCCATTATAAACCTTCTTGGGATCATAAAATAACCCATCAAAGAAAACGTAGGTGGGTATGCTGTCCAGGCTTCTAAAATAGCGCTCCTCCACAGCACCTATAGAATCTGCAAAACAAAAATTTTCCTCAATAAAAGCATAATCAAAATCCAGCGTGTCAATTCTAGTGCTTAAATCAATGGCTAGTCGTTGGCTTAAAATACTATCAAACTGGATTTGCTTAGATACTGGCAGCTTAGCAAGGTAGCGTTTGGTCAAAGAGTCCATTGCCCATGCGTAGGACTGTCCAGAAAGCATCACTGAACTAAAGGCTAAAATCAAGAACAACGCAATTGCCTTCATATGCATTTAATTTCTTGTAATACCGTCCCACTCGAGCAAGGCTCAACAGCCTAGTGGCTTGGGCACTAAGTTTCCGACGGTTTGAACGTCTCTTTTTGACTGATACTTCGTTGCTCCTCGGTCATGGAGAGCCCGCTGGCGCAAGGCAGAGATTTTTGGTTCAGTTTTGTGAGCACATCAGAAGCCTCGTAAGCATTAAGCGGAGTCCAAACTGGATATGGCTGGTTTGGTGTAAATTCTGCGGTATCTTCTATTAACTCTGCTGACAGCATTTGAATCAACATGACTTTTTCCTTCCACTGCAATTTTTTCAGCAATGGTAGCAAAGCAGTAATATTTTTGGTGAGCACTCCCATAATGTCTTTTTTTACAAAGTTAATACATCCTTCAAGAAAAGCAACCTTAATCCCTCAACAGTAAAATTCAACGAACAAACAATTTAGAATCAACCGGGAAAGCCGATAGAGAATCATGCGAGGATGCCGTATTCAATTCTATGGAGTTCTGTAGTAAGCATCTGGATACCGAAGGTGCTGCCAAAAAAATCCTTCGGCCTTTTTCCTTCAAAAACCAGGCTTGGTGTAGAGGCCCAAATCGCAAATGGCTCTTGGCCACCTAGCACGTCTGTGCCCAGTTTTTGAAGTTGGGCAATTTGAAGGATGATTTCCGATTGGGCTTGGCTGAAAGTTTTGCTTTCTTCTTGAAAGGACAAGAGTTTTTTTTCAGACAAATGGAGAAAATCTGCCCAATCCTCGATCGTAAAGGGGGAGTCGTAAGCAATGGCCAGAAATGACTCAAAAGAAAGTCCAGCGATTTGTTCAGCCTCATCTGCTTTTGTCTTTATGTCAACAGATTTATTTGCCTTCGATTTACCCATGATTTATGTGATTAATCGTGAAAAGGAATACAAAAATAGGCGTTTTTGCTTGAAAAAACAATGCCGATATTACCCGCTGGCGCAAGGCTACAGCCTTGTGTCCTCTATTCCGTCGGCTCTGCCGACATCACTTCCCCCGCCTCCCCTTCGCCCAAAAATACAACGGAAACCCCAACCCCACAATCACAAGCCCCGGCACCGTAAACTGCGGCTTGGTAAACAACAAATTCACCGTAAACAGCCCCGCCAAAATGATATACAGCGCAGGCAAATACGGATACCCAAAAGCCTTGTAAGGCCGCTCCAGTTCCGGGCGTTTTTTACGGAGGATGAAAATGCCGACCACCGTTAGGATATAGAACAGCATCACGGCAAACATCACATAATCCAGCAAATCGCCGTATTTCCCGGAAAGACAAAGCACGGAGCACCAGATAAACTGTACCCAAAGTGCAAAACCCGGCACCCCATTGGCGTTCAGGTCTTTCATTTTGTCAAAGAATAGCCCGTCGGTGGCCATGGATTGGTAGAGCCTAGAGCCGGACAGCAGCAGTCCGTTGTTGCAGCCAAAGGTGGAGATCATGATGATGATGGCCATCAAAACCCCGCCGCCAAGTCCAAGCATGGCCGTGAGGGCGGCAGTGCCTACGCGGTCTTGCGTGGCGTATTGAATGCCTTTGCTGAGCACATTGACCCCCACTTCGTCCCCCCAGAAGGGTAAGACACAGAGATAGGCGAGGTTGGCCAGCATGTACAAAACGGTGACGCCGATCACACCCATCCCGAGCGCGAGCGGCACATTTCGCTTGGGATTTTCGATTTCCCCGGCTATAAAGGTCACGTTGTTCCAGGCGTCGCTGCTGAACAAGGAGCCGACCATGGCCACACCGATGGCCGAGCCGATGGCCAGAAAACTCAGGGATTCCGTGGATCGCAGGTTGTGGAAGAAGTTGCCAAAGTTCTGCGACACCACCTCGGGGTTGTTGTAAACGAACAATCCCAGGACAATCAACAGTCCCAGCGAGAGCGCTTTGGCGGTGGTTAAAACGTTCTGGATCAGGGCGCCCGTTTGGAGCCCACGGGTATTCAGGTAGGTCAGCACAAGCAGCGAAACGATGGCCAGCAATTGGGCTGCCGATAATTTCACGAAGCCCAAATCCGCCAAAATGTTATCCGGGCCAAGGGCTGGAACGAGTACTCCTGTGAACTTGGCAAAAGCCACTGCCACAGCCGCAATCGTCCCGCTCTGAATCACGGCAAACATCGCCCAACCAAACAAAAACGCCACCATTTCCCCGTAGGATTCCTTCAGGTATTGATATTGTCCGCCGCTTTTGGGGAACATCCCCGCCAATTCGCCATAAGACAGTGCGGCGATGAGCGTCATCACGCCGGTAATGGCCCAAGCCAGCAGGAGGAGGAACGGGCTGCCGAGCACACGGCCCATATCGGCGCTCACGATGAAAATGCCGGAGCCGATCATGCTGCCGGATACGATGAAAGTGGCGGTTAAAAGGGAGACTTTTTTAGGTGTAGAAGTTTGTGACATAGGTGACTCTTGACTGTTTGCTGTTGACTGTTGACTGTTGACCTGAAACGAACTTCCCGAAAGTTTTAAACTTTCGGGAAGTTGAAAATTAGGTTGTGAACGCGCCAAAGGTAGTATCGCATTTTAAAAATCCTAGCGAACTTTACCGCTTCAAACATTTCCATGAAAGTTCACTTCTTCCTCCGCTACGCCACCAAGTTTGGCGAATCCTTTTCCCTGTGCTTTGCAAATGGTCAACGGCATCCGCTCGAATACCTCAGCGACGATTTCTGTTTCCTGAGCATTGACCTCAATCCTGCCCAGTTCCCGAATGGCCTGACCTATTCATACGAATTTCATACAGCCGACGGGCTCACCAAACCCGAAACGGACCCACATCGCCGGCTTGAGTTGACCGATCTAAAGGCCGAACAGTTGGAAGTGTATGACTTTTTTAACCCGATGGGCTTGTTGGGAAATGTATTCACGACCCAGCCATTTCGGGCGCTGCAAAAGGTGTCAACGGAGCAAAAGCCCGCGAAATCTTCTGCGACACATATTTTCAGGGTCAAGGCGCCACTTTTGAAAGACGACGAAGTCTTATGTGTGCTTGGTCACGGCAAAGCACTCCGCAACTGGGATACCACTGCGCCTATCCTGCTGAAATCCATCGGGGCCTGGTGGGAAGCCCGGCTTGACCTTTCTGCGGAAGAATTCCCTTTGAGTTACAAATACGGTGTTTGGAACGCACGAAAAAATAAATTTCTCGGCTTTGAAGAAGGCGGGAACCGCCCGATTTACGGTGGCCAACAGTCAACGCTCAAAGGTCAAAAGTCAAAGGTCAATAGTCAAGAGTCAACCGTCCTCCACGACAACTTCGCCCGCCTGCCCTTGCCCAATTGGAAAGGCGCGGGTGTGGCCATCCCGGTTTTCAGTTTGCGCAGCAAAAAAAGTTGGGGCGTGGGCGAGTTCAGCGACCTGCCGCTTCTGGTGGATTGGTCAAAATCGGTCGGTCTTAAACTCATCCAACTGCTGCCTATAAACGATACCACCGCGACGCATTCCTGGAAGGATTCGTACCCGTATGCCTCCATTTCGGCCTTTGCCTTGCACCCCATTTATTTGAACGTGGAAGCGGTGGCAGGCAAAAAACACGCGGCCGTGTTGAAACCGTATTTGAAAAAACAAAAGGCCCTGAATGCCCTTGAAGCGGTTGATTACGAGGCGGTTTTGCAAACTAAATGGGACATAATTCGCCAACTCTACGACCTGCAAAAAGCGGATTGGATCAGAGACGCAGACTATCAGGCCTACTACGAATCGAACAAACACTGGCTTGCGCCCTACGCTATATTTTGTTGGTTGCGCGATGCAAACGGCACAGCTGATTTCAATCAATGGAGCAAACATTCAAAGTTTAAACAGGCTGAAATTGACAAGCTTCTCGCCCCTCTCCATCCTGCTAATCCTGTTCATCCTGTCAAAAAAAACATTGCTAAGTCTGCCAATGATTCCGACCAAATCGGCCTGCACCTCTTTGTCCAGTGGCACTTGCACCTGCAACTAAAAGCCGCCGCCGACTACGCCCACGCCAACGGCCTCTCCCTGAAAGGCGACATCCCCATCGGCATCTACCGCTACTCCTGCGATGCATGGGTAGCCCCAGACCTGTACGACATGAACGCCCAGGCAGGCGCCCCCCCCGACGATTTTGCCGAAAAAGGCCAGAATTGGGGCTTCCCGACCTACAATTGGGCCAAAATGAAAGCCGATGGCTTCGCCTGGTGGCGGCAGCGTTTTGAGCAAATGAGCCTGTATTTTGATGCGTTCCGGATTGACCATATCCTCGGTTTCTTCCGCATCTGGAGCATTCCGATGGATGCCATCGAAGGGATTTTGGGGCAATTCGTGCCCGCTATCCCCGTCACGGAGGATGAATTTCGGAAGGCGGGGATTGGCTTTGATCACGACCGATTGTGTCGCCCGTACATCACCGACAAAGTGTTGCAGGATGTTTTCAACACGGAAGCCAAGCAAGTGGCCAAGCAATTTCTGGTAGTTCGCCCCGATGGCCGCTACGAATTTAAGCCCGAGTTTGACACCCAGCGAAAAGTGAAATCTTGGATGAAAACCCAAGCGCCAAATGATTTTCTGGGGTTAGTTCGTGATGGGTTGTACAGTTTGATTTCCAATGTTATACTATTGGAATCCCCGAACGGCGGCTTTGCTTTTCGTTTCGGAATAGAAAAAACATCCTCGTTTCAGCACTTGCCGGAGGGCGTAAAAGCGGCACTCAAAGCCTTGTATGTGGATTATTTCTACCGTCGGCAAGACGATTTCTGGCAACGCGAGGCTATGGAAAAGTTACCTGCACTGAAAGCCTCCACCCAAATGCTGATCTGCGGTGAAGATCTCGGCATGGTGCCGGGCTGTGTGCCGGATGTAATGAAGGAACTCGGCATCCTCAGCCTCGAAATCCAACGGATGCCCAAGGCGGCAGGGGCGACTTTTTTCCACCCCAAAGACGCACCCTATCTCTCGGTCGTGACGCCCAGTACGCACGATATGAGCACTTTACGCGGCTGGTGGGAGGAAGACCGCGCCCTCACACAGCGTTTTTATAACGAAATACTGCAACGCTCCGGCGAAGCGCCCTATTTCTGCGAGGCATGGGTGAACAAGATTTTGCTCGAACAGCACTTCCATTCCCCGAGTTTATGGGCCATTTTCCAATTGCAGGACCTGCTTGGCATGGATGCATCACTCCGACGCAAAAACCCACACGACGAGCGCATCAATGTTCCGGCGAATCCGAAACACTATTGGCGCTACCGGGTGCATATCGCGCTGGAGGATTTGATGGAAACGGAGGGTTTTAATGCCGCGATAAGGAAATGGTGGGCGAGAGTGGGCGGGGCTGAAAATGGAACACAGATGACACAGATAAGACACGGATTTTATTTGATCCGTGAAAATCCGTGGCCCATCCGTGCAATCCGTGGCCCATTAAATCACGCCATAAACCTCTCCAATTCCTACCGCAATAACTCCGTCTCGACCGAAAACCCATCACGCCGCATTTCGCGCAGCATTGATGATCCCAAACATAGCCCGCAGCACCAGATTTCGGTACATCTCATGCGCTTCGGGAGTCAAATGCTCCACTTGCAGTTTTTGCAATCCAAACTGCTGGATCGTAATGAGTGGCAACACGATCTCTTCCCGAAGACTGATACTGTTTTTTGAGGCGATGTTTTCAGCGAGGAGGCCGCTTTCACCTGAAATTGCTTTCAAACTGGCCAAGGTCCGTTCGTATTCATCGTACAACATGTGCCAAAACTCCCCAAATTGAGTGTCCTCGCCAATATAGCGTGTTACATCAAAATTCGATTTGGAGAGCGATTGCATCGAGTTTTCAAGCAGGGTGCGGAAAAACAGCGAGTGCTTGTAAAGGCGGAGCATTTCGTTCCCGCGACTTTTCAAAAAGGCCTCCATCGCGCTGCCAAGGCCGTAATAGCCCGGCACGTTTTGCTTCATTTGAGCCCAGGCCCCTACGAAGGGAATGGCCCGCAAATCTTCAAATTTCATCCCGCCATCGCCGCTGCGTTTGGTGGGCCGACTGGCTATGTTGCTGTCGCCGTACCATTTCAGCGGGGTCATTTTTTCCAAATAGGGCACAAAATTGGGGTGGTTTTTCAATTCCAGATAGGCCTTGTATGCCGCCTCAGCAAGATCGTCTAGCAGCAGGCGGTCTTCCTGACTCAAATCGCGGGAGTGTTTGCTGTCCAAATGGTTTTCCAGCCCGGCGCTTAGCAAACGCTCAATATTGAAGGTCGCGGCAGCAATGGTGCCGTAAGTGCTGCTCACTGTTTGCCCCTGAATGGTGACTTGAATTGCCTGATTTTCAATGTCTTGTCCGTGGGCAGCATAGTAACTGGCGTTGTTGCCGCCACCACGACCGGGAGGCCCGCCACGCCCGTCGAAAAAAATGACCGTGATGCCCAGTTCTCGGCTGACCCGGGTGAGTTCCTCTTTGGCGCGGTAGATGCTCCAGTTGGCGCGGAGGTAGCCGCCATCTTTGGTGCCATCGGAAAAGCCAAGCATAATGTGCTGTGTTTGATTGCGGCTGGCGAGGTGGGCGGCGTAATACTGGTTCGTGTAAAGTTGCCGCATGATGTCGCCGCAATGGGCGAGGTCATCAATGGTTTCAAACAGGGGCACAATGTCGAGGGAGGGGCCTTCTTGCCAGATCAGGTTGGCCAGGGCCAATACTTCGGCGACGTTGAGTGCGCTCTGACAGTTGGAAATGATGTAGCGATGGCTGCCAAGTTCGCCGTTTTTCTGTTGGATGTCGCGAATGACGGAAAAGGAGCGAATGGTTTCCTTGACAAAAGCGTCGGAAAAATCGTTTTCGTCTAGGTAATGCTGCGTGCTCAGCAGTCGGTTGATTTGGGTGTTTTCGTCTCCCTGTAAGAATTCGTCGGCGTTGTAACCATGGGGCTTTTCATGCCAATTCTGCATAATAGCCTGCCATACTTCGGTGTGTTTTCGGCTGTCCTGGCGAACATCCAAGCTGGCAAAATAAAAGCCGAAAACCCTGATTTTCAGGATAAAACGATCCAGTTCTTCCTGAAAAAGCGCCTGATGGTCTGCAATGAGTTTGGTTCTTGCGAGCATTAGCTCATCCAACAAATCCTGGCATTGGGCATAACCCTCTTTTTTTTCCTGATTGTAAAGCGTGTTGTATATTTTTTCCTCCGCCCCTGCGATGATCTCCTCCACGCCCCGGAAGGTGAGTCGGCGTTTCAGTTGTTTGATGTCGCGATAATAGCCGCGCAGCACGGCGTCTCGCAAGCGGTCAGCCACCATACGGGTGGTATCAGCCGTCACAAAAGGGTTGCCGTCGCGGTCGCCGCCAGGCCAAAAACCGAGGGCCAACAAACGGGGGTTTTCAAATGTGGTGACATCTTGATCTAATTCGCGCAGTAACCGGTACAAAACATCTGGCAGGGTGTGGTAAAACACGTGCTCCATATACCAACCCAGACTAAGTGCCTCTTCATAAGGCGTTGGTTTTTCGCGGTTTACCAGCGTCGTCCTACCCAATTGCATGAGCAACAGCCGGATGTTTTCGAGCTGGTGATCGTGGATTTCTTTGCCCAGGTCGTTGATAATGCCGAGCACTTTACCGGGGTAAAACTGGGTGGGGTGAGCGGTGAGTACAAGGCGTAAACTGAAATGGCGGATTTTCTCCATCAACGCGGCTCGCATTGCCTCAGCGTAGTGACTACTGATGAGGTATTTCATTGAGCCGGGACCGTTCATGTCGTGGGTCTGCTCGAAAAGGGAATCTTCCACGGAGTCAAACAAAACCACCTGACGCTCAATGTATTGGATAAAATAACGCAGCAAATGGTGCCGCGCATCGTCGTCCAACTCGGCCACATATTCGTTCCAGAAAGATTCCACGAGTTCCTGTGGGCTTTTGCCTTGCTTATATCCTGCTTCGCAATGTTGGGCAAACAGGGCCAACAGCGTTCCGGTCTCTGCAATTTCATCGAAAGGCAGACTCAGAAAAAGGCTGTTGTAGGTGTGGTAGGGCAGCGCGGCGGGGGAGTTGAATTTCATCATACCATCATACCTACAAATTGATCAAAAAGATACCGCGCATCGTGTGGGCCAGGGCTTGCCTCGGGGTGATACTGAACGCTGAAAGCTGCGCGGTTTTTGAGCCGGATGCCTTCTATCGTGTTGTCGTTCAGGTTGATATGGGTGGCCTCAACGATGCTCGGCGAGTCGTAAACCGCTTGTTCCACCACCCCGAAACCGTGGTTTTGGCTGGTGATTTCACTGAGTCCGCTGAAGAGGTTTTTCACAGGGTGATTGAGACCTCGGTGTCCATGGTGGAGTTTGTAGGTAGGAATTCCGGCAGCTAATGCCAGCAGTTGTTGGCCCAGGCAGATGCCAAAAAGCGGCTTTCCGTCGTCGAGCATTTTTTTCACGGTCTCCACCGCGTAAGGCATGGAAGCCGGGTCGCCGGGGCCATTAGAGAGGAAATAGCCCGTTGGTTTCCAGGATTTTACGGTTTCAAAATCGGTTTTGGCGGGGAAGACCTGCAAATAGCAATCGCGCTGATCGAAGCAGCGGAGGATGTTCTTTTTTACCCCAAAATCCATTACGGCCACACGGTGTTTTGCCTCCGGATTGCCGATGAAATAAGGCTCGCGGGTGCTCACACTGCTTGAAAGCTCCAGACCATCCATGCTGGGCGTAGCAGCAAGTCGGCGCTTGAGCGCTTCCAAATCTTCGATCTCGGAAGAAATGATACAGTTCATGGCCCCGCGTTCGCGGATATGTTGCACAATGGCACGGGTGTCGAGATCGCAAATAGCCACCAGTCCTTCTTGTTCAAAATAATCCTGGATGCTGCGGTGGGCGTTGAGGCGACTGTATGGGACATTGAAATTGCGGCACACGAAGCCCGCGATCTTGATACCGTCGCTTTCCACTTCCTGATCGTGAATGCCGTAGTTGCCAATGTGTACGTTGGTGGCTACCAGAATTTGCCCCGTGTAGGAAGGGTCTGTAAAAATTTCCTGATAGCCGGTCATGCCCGTGTTGAAGCAGATTTCGCCAGTGGTAGTACCGATCTTTCCGGCGGCTTTGCCGCGAAAAAGGGTGCCGTCTTCGAGTAGGAGGAGCGCTTTTGTCATGGATGTATTTTGGGGCGCAAAGGTCGGGGAAAAGTGCGGATTTTTTATTTTGCGGATTATTTTCAAAAACTGTTTACTTTTCCTTCGATAAAACCCCAAAATTCTTATCGCCGCCTATGCTTCAATCTACACTACAAGACCAAATCTTCGAGATCATCCTCACTCGCTTCCCGCGCCGGGCAGATGCTGTAGATGCACTTTGCGATTTGCTCAACCTCGCCAAAGACCCGATTTACCGCCGCCTTAGAGGCGATACCCCCCTTTTGCCGCAAGAGCTGGGTCTGCTATCTCAGCATTTCAATATTTCACTCGATGCTTTGGTAATCGGGCAGAGCGATAATGTGGTGTTCGATTTCAATGCCTTTTCCCGAAAAATCAGCAGTTTCTCGGACTATCTGGCATCCATGAATGCCGATTTTGCGCATATCCACAAGATGCCCAACGCGCACTTATACTTCGCTTCGGCAGAACTGACCGTGTTCACCTACAGCCTTTTTCCCGAACTTATCGCATTCAAACTCTACGGTTGGGGTCGCACTACCTGGAACCTTGAATGGCTGCGCGACCGTCCCTTTTCCTTTGACCTTATTACGCAACCTGTCATACGCGAAAGTCAAACCATGCTCCAGCAATATCTTGCGCTGCCGAGTACCGAACTTTGGACGGTCCAAATTATGGACAATACACTGGCCCAAATCGAATACCACCTGTACGCCGGGGGCTTTCGTGACCCCAAGGATGCACTGGTGCTCATTGACCGTTTGCAAGATTGGACAAGCCACATGAAGGCCATAACCATCGCTGGCCGAAAGTTCAACATCGGTGAAAAGGCCGAGCTCGGGCGCGGTCCATTCCAACTTTTTTACAACGAAATGGTGTATGCCAACATCGCCGCACTCATCACTTCCGACGTGGGCCGACTGCTCTACACGGCGTACTGTACGCCCAATTTCTTAAAAAGCACCGACACCCGACTGTGTGATTACACGCAAAACTGGTTCGAGGTTATCACCGCAAAATCCACTGCCCTTACCCATTCCGCCGATAAAAACCGCGACTGGTTTTTTCGTGAAATCAGCCAAAAAGTGGAGCGCAGGCGGCAACGACTTTTGTTGCACCTTGAAGAGAACCGTTGACTTTTGACTGTTGACCTTTGACTGTTGACCATTAACCATTGACTTTTGACCCTTGATTATGCCACAACGACTGAATTTGAATACTTCAGCGCTGAAGGATTTGCTCGATGCGGCTGCATCCCGGTATAATAGGCCCGACTTCATTGCTGCCGATCCGATTTCTATTCCCCACCGATTTGCGAAATCGCAAGACCGGGAGATCATGGCCTTTTGGGCCGCTACGCTCGCATGGGGGCAACGCAAGACCATCATTCAAAGCGCCAACCATCTGGCCGAACTAATGGACAATGCACCGCACGATTTCATGCTCAACCATTTGGAGCAAGACCGCGCCCGTTTTGAGTCGTTCAAACACCGCACGTTTCAGGCCACCGATACGCTTTGGTTTTTGGAATTCTTTCAAAATTATTATCAAAAAAACGCCTCGTTGGAGACCGCCTTTTCACGACACCTCAACGCTGATGACTTGACCGTGGAAGACGCGCTGCGCGGTTTTCACAACGATTTTTTTGATCATCCTTATGCGCCAGAGCGCACGCGCAAACATGTGGCCACACCTGCCAGAGGCAGCACTTGCAAACGGCTCAATATGTTTCTCCGATGGATGGTTCGAAAAGATGAAGCAGGGGTGGATTTTGGCCTTTGGCAAAATATTAGCCCGGCTCAATTGCTCATCCCGCTGGATGTGCATGTAGAACGGGTAGCGCGACGACTGGGGCTTTTGCAACGCAAACAAACCGATTGGCAATCGGTATTGGAGCTCACCGAGAATCTCCGCGCCTTCGATCCTGCCGATCCGGCAAAGTACGATTTTGCGCTTTTTGGAATGGGGGTGCTGGAACCGTTGACTTTTGACTTTTGACCGTTGGCTCGGGGCTAGCCGGCTCCAAGTCAACGGTCAAAAGTCAACGGTCAAAAGCCAAAAGTTCAACCTCGCGTGGTCTTCCCGACTTCTACCTCAAGATTCCAAGCCTAGCGCCGCGCTTGTGTCTTGTGACCAAGCGCCCATGCGCGAGGGAATCTTGACGTTTCAAACAAATGATTATCAATGCATTAGAGCGCTTGGTCAAAAGACACAAGCGCAGCGCTGGGCTTGGGATTTTAGGTTATGCATGCGGGAAGACCAAGCGAGGTAGAATAGTATTGGTGTTGACATAATCAGTGGCGGTGGAAAAGATGGAAGAGATTTAATAAATATTACGGTTACTGGTAAATTAATAAATTTATCATCCAAAACAGATTTAAATATGGGTGATGCATTGACATATTTACAATCAGAAGTAGAAGGCATATTTAAAGGTGAAAATATTGACGGCTATGATTATAAACTGACATTTAACTTTACTGTTGCAGAATCATTAAATCAAGCAGACGAAGACGATCATTTGATCGTCTTCGCTGACATGTCGTCAGGGGAGAAAGGTGCTACAAGGTATGGTTCATCATCTGGAATTCCAGGGAATGTTTTATTTGTTAATGCCGATCAATTTGAAAAGGATCCAGTATTTGGGCCAAGTGGTTCTAAAACAACAGCCCATGAATTGGGGCACTTACTAGGCTTAGAGCATACCAAAGGAGGAGGGTTCAGTGGAAATTTCAATAATTTAATGCAAGAAAACCCTGAATGGTTTATTGATTCAAAGAATGTTTCTGATGAACAGTTTAAATCAATTGCTACAAGAAATAGAAGTGGCAATCATGACAAAGTAAAATACAATGAATTTGGATACCCCGATCCAAGAGAAGCCCGAGGCGTTTCATTTCCATCAACTGCTTATTCAAAAAGAAGGACTAAACAAAAATAAATCATGAAAAAAACACCTCACTTTAGAAAAAAATTAGCTTTAGCATTTTTTTTAACTTCTATATGCACCTTATTAGGTTATCAAATTTATCAATATAATAAATATGATGGAAATTTTCTTTTTCATATGGAATATACTGGTAGTTTGAACGATAATTGTATAGATGTGTCATTGAGCGTTAATGGGAAGGAACTTTACAGGGTGGATTCTATTGGTCCTTGTACTAACAGATATGGAGTTGACACAGTCTTGTGTCTCCCAATTGGCATAAATTCGATCGAAGTATCAAGCAAGAAGTTAAATCTCATGTTTCAAGACACAAAATTGAACTTATTGTATATGTTCGCACATGTTGATATCATAGAGCATCAGAAGGTTCCAGAATCAGATACAATAAGAGAAATAAGCGTATATTACGGCTATGGTACGCTGATGATTATGTGATATCTTGTTGAAAGAAATCTGCTCCTCAATTGCTGCTTGAAACTTTGGGTAATATAAAAGCCCTTATAACTATTATATTTTATAAGGGCTTAAATTGTATACATCAATCATCATTAATCTTTATTTGCCTGCTTAGAATATACTCCATCGCCTTCTGTGCCTCGGCAAGCTGCTTGGAATAAATATGGAACCCTCTTTGAGCACCTTTAACCAACTAACCAGGTAAGAAGCACTGTTTTCAGTGATGTTATCATAATCAATCCCCGTAGTCGAGCACAGGAATGAGGCTCCCATTTCTACTTTGTGGGCCTGAATTACATGAGCACCGCCAATGGCGCAACGGCCCAGTACAATGGCAACATTGCCGCCATGCAATGGCGCACCAATATTAACAGCTCCTGCCTGACCCGACAGCAGTACCGCTTTACTTACGACTACGCTAACCGCCTCCTTACTGCCAACCACTTCACCCACAACGGCACTGCTTGGGTGAACACCAACAACTATTCCGAAAGCAATATCGCCTACGACTACAACGGCAACATCAAGACCTATACCCGCCGCGGCCTCACTGCTCCCAGCACTTTTGGCATCATAGACCAACTCACCTATACCTACGGCGATGCAGCCCGCCCGGACAGGCTCACGAACATGGCAGAAGCTGGCAGCGCAACCAAGGGATTTATTTACACGGCTGGGGCAGCTGCCTATCAATACGACCGATCCGGTGAAATATGATTTTGCCCTTTTTGGAATGGGGGTTTTGGGATTTACGAATGAC
>JANMME010000852.1:0-5427 GCA_031373015.1 Saprospiraceae bacterium | reverse complement strand
AACTCGGAATTTCTGCCTTTGATTTTATTCATGACCGAATTACTAAACAATATAAAATGCCGTCTTTGGCAACTGTAATTTATCCGGGTATTTCCCGGACTTTTTGAGGGGATACGAAAAAACTAAATCCGGAATCTGCGGGCGTATGTTGGGCCGCAATTATTTCATAGTGATACCTGACACGAAGAAATTTAGACCAGCCACCATTATACCATTTATCTGAATTCAAAAATATCAAATCACCATCACCATCGTACTTATAGGTATCCTGGTAATCGTTCGTCCAAATCCCATTGTTTAGAGTTACTGCTATTGTATAAGTTAATTTTTCATCTATATTATATATATTTGAAGTTTTCTTTACATCAGACCAAATGGCCCCAGCCCAAGATTGATTAGTAGTATTCAAAATAGATCCTGCTACATTATATTCATAATTGAATTTATAGGTATTTTCCCAAGCATTCATATTCCACTGTTGCCAGGTTGTCGAGACAGGCAAACCACCACTCAGTGGCACATAATCATACAATAGGCGGTACTTATTTATCCCTCCACCGTTGAGTTCTTGGCTAATCGTCATAGTTGAGATATAGCCGTCTGCATTGTATGTATATAATATTTCGTTTTTAGGGCTTGTTTCAGAAAGCAAATGACCCTGTGCGTCGTATTCCCATGTTGTGACAATATCAGGCACCCAATTGCCACCGCTCCAAGCGTCTCTTGTCTCCCCTATTTTTCGACCCTCGGCATCATAGACATAAGCATATCGCGCATAATTGTACCAGATAGTACCGGTCCAACTTTGGCGTTCAGCTGTAAGGCGGTGGCCGGCAGCATCATAAGTGATTGCATGTGTTCGATCGAAAAGTGTCCAATCCACCGCCGAAGGCAGAATTCGCCACTCAATTTGTTCAATGACTTGATGATCGTTGTTGTAAGTATAACAGGTCGAATCATCGTTTACGGTTTCACCCGTTTCAGGCTTGAAGTAGGTATAGGCGTATGATGTCTCCAATTTAACCGATCCATTTTGACCAAAAGCTGGCGAAAAGGCGAAGCAGGAAAAGAGCGAGATGAGTGCACGACAAATTTTCATAAAGTTGAATGTGCTAGAATTTTGTTAATTTATAGGTTAGGGGCATTGAAGGGTAGGGCAAATGCGTAAAAAGTAAGAAGTAAATCTATGAAAGGCAGAATTTTTTTAATTAATCATCAATCAAAAAAGCCCGATATTCATGCGTTTGCCCTGCCTTCAAAGCCCACCAATCAATGCCTGATTTGCAGCGGTTTTGCTCCAATTTTCCCGTCCGAGCTGGTGACCTGGAGGAAATAGTTGCCCGCTGGCAATTCGCCCACTCGAAGGGTTTCCTCCGCTTGGCCGCTCAGCTGCTGCGAATGCATCAGTTGGCCCTGATTGTCAAAGATTTGGACCCGCGTAAGGCCTTTGCTTTTCAACACGACAACAGAACTGGTGGGGTTGGGAATGATCTGGAAATCAGCAAGCAATGGAGCATTCGTTGAAACAAACTCGGTGTAGTAGAATCCGAAAAGCGATAAAGGTTGCCAAACGCCCAGATTGTATTCCCAACGTGCTTTCGAAATATCATTGTCTGCATCGTACTCGGCCACCATCTGCAAGAAGTCTTCCCATGAAGCTCCTGTCCAGTATTGAGAAACCCAATGGATGAGGTTGTGGTTTGTATCATAGTCTGACAACAGATTTCCAACCTTTTCCCAGGCACCGTTTATCCAATTTTCACTGAGCGTGACGACTGCATCTGCGTTGGCATCATAGGTGTAGGTAGTGCGATCATATCCTATCCACACGATGGTATCCCATTGTTCGGTAGTTATAGTGGCAATTTTTGTGTCCGCCGGGACATAGGTATAAAGGGTGCGAAAGAAGGGGCCCCAGTTGCCGGAGTACATGGTATCCTGAGTTACAGACTCTACTAAGTCTTCTATGTTGTAAACATAAGTATATCTGCCGTGCTCCGTTGTTTCAGTAAGTACATTTCCATTACCGTCGTACGTCCAGTTCCTTGTACTTTCCACAGCCCATCCAGTACCAGCAGTAGTATCTTGAACTGAAGTAAGTTGAAGATTGTTTCCATCGAAAGTGTTGGTCGTGCGGGCGTAATTGCTCCAACTGTTTGTCCCGTCATCCCAACGCTGCTCTGTTTTTGTAAGCAGGTTGCCATTAAGATCATAGGAATAGTCCGTCAATCGCCCAAATAATTGCCAATCGACTGAATCTGCATTGTAATGCCAGTAAGTAGTCTGGATGATTCGTTGAGCACTGTTGTACGTATAGATTGTGGAGTCTCCAAGTGTTGGTTGCCCAGTTCCAATGTCAAGCGACAATTGCGTTTGGGCAGTCAACAGTTTGGTAGTGCCTTGCCCAAAAGCAGGCGCAGCAGCCCAAAAAGAAAACAGTACGAGGGTGAGGAAGAGCTGTTTCATGCAAGAAAAATTTGAGTTTGTGGCGAAATTACCGAAATCAAATGTAGAGACTATCTCTACAGAAAAACAATGTAAAACCTGCTTTTCTGCACAGAACAGTCCTGCAATTTTGTTTATGCAAAGATATTTACAACAAGCACCCAAAAAATAGGACACTTTTTGGCGTTTTTGCCAAGCAGTCAAATTTTACCCGTCTGCCAAAAACTGTCCCTTTCCCGTTAAATCCTTACACCGTCCAACTTTTTGTCCAAAAATGAGTTTATTTTGCACCCGGTAAACAACCTTTGGCAATCATTATAAACTTTCCGAAAGTTTTGAACTTTCGGAAAGTTGTACGATAAGCAAATTATGCAACGCGACAACTACTCCCTCCTCATCGAGAAACTCGACGGCTTCATCCGCAAGTTCTACATCAACCAACTCCTGCGCGGTGCGCTTTACACCGTGGGCGCCGTGTTGGGCCTTTTTATCCTGCTCAACGTGGCGGAGTATTATTTCTACTTTGGCACGGGTGTCCGTACTGGCCTCCTGTGGGGATTTATGGGCCTGACAGCGGTGGCGGTTTGGCGCTGGGTGGGGCTTCCGCTGATGCACTTTTTCCAGCTCGGCCAAGTCATCAGCCACGAGAAAGCGGCGAGTATCATTGGGGAACATTTTACGAATGTGAAGGATAAGTTGCTGAATATCTTGCAGTTGAAGCAACAGAGCAACAACGCCATTTACGCAGAACTCATCAACGCCAGTATCAACCAAAAGAGCGAGGAGATCCGTATTGTGCCGTTCCAAGCAGCCATTGACCTCGGCAAAAACCGAAAGTACCTGCGCTATGCGCTGCCACCTGTCATGCTGCTGCTGTTCCTGTTATTGGGCGCCCCCAACATCCTCCGCGAAGGCACCATGCGGCTTTGGAACAGTAATACCAAGTTTGAAAAACCCGCGCCTTTTAAGTTTTTGATCAACCCCGATTCGCTCCGTGCCGTGCAGTTTTCCGACTTTGTGCTGAACGTGAAAGTGGACGGTGCCGTACTCCCCAATGAGGTGTTCATCTCGCTCGGCAATGTGCAATACCGTCTCGAAAAGAACGCCGCCAACCAGTTTTCCTACAAATTCACGAACGTCCAGAAAGACACGGAATTCAAACTTTTTGCCTCCGGCGTGGAAAGCAGGGACTACCTTTTGAACGTGCTCAAAAAGCCGAACATCCTGTCGTTCAACACCAAACTCAACTTCCCCGCCTACATCGGACGCGCCAACGAAGAACTTTCCAACGTGGGCGACCTGGTGGTGCCTCAGGGCACCGATATCGGCTGGGTGTTCAACGCACAGAACACAGACAATCTGCAACTTCGTTTTGGCGCAAACGCCGGGGAAGAGGCCAAACGTTTCGACAGCGATCTGTTCCAGTTCCGCCGCCGTGCGCTTAAGGACGAGACGTATAAACTTTACCTGAGCAATTCGATCTTGCAAGGCGCCGATTCAGTGGCCTACACCATCACCGTGATACCCGACCTGCACCCGCAGATCAGCGTGGAGGAATTCAAGGACAGCACCAACCTTAGCCACGCCTTTTTTGCCGGCGAAGCGTCAGACGATTACGGCATTCAAAACCTCACGTTTAATTACCAGATCAAAAAAGCGAAAGGGGGGCAATTGCCGATGAATACGAGTAAAGTTGGGACGCAAGATGATGGGCCCGCCTCCGCCCCTGCCCGCCAAGGCTCGGCAGGCGGGGAAGCTACGGCGGGTAAAGCGGGTAAACTAGGTAAACAAACTCAGTACGACTACTCTTGGGACATCAGCAACCTCAACCTCGAGCCCGGCGATGAGGTGCAAT
Organism: Saprospiraceae bacterium; assembly: GCA_031373015.1. Lineage (GTDB taxonomy): Bacteria > Bacteroidota > Bacteroidia > Chitinophagales > Saprospiraceae > M3007. Next base: position 1,127 of record JANMME010000852.1, on the reverse strand, counting down.
ATTACTTCGAGGTGTTCGACAACGACGGCGTGAATGGCTCCAAAAGCGCGCGCACCGGTCTGATGAGCTATAAAATGCCGACGCTCGACGAATATCGCCAGCAACAGGCCGACAACTCCGAAGAAATCAAAAAGGACCTGGAAAAGGCCGTTAAGGAGAGCTTGAAAATTCAGGAGGATTTGAAAAAACTCCGAGATAAAGTGCTGCAAAAGAAAGAACTTGACTGGCAGACGCGCAAGGAAATGGAAAAACTGATGAACCGTCAAAAACAGCTCCAACAACAAATGGAGCAGGCCAAAGAGAATTTTGACAAGAACAAACAACAACAGAAAGAATTCAACCAGCAGAACCAGGAATTGCAGGAAAAGCAAGAAAAGTTGGAAAAGATGTTCGAAGAAACCATGAACGACGGGATGAAAAAGCTCCTCGAGGACATCCAAAAACTTCTGGAAGAACAGAACAAAGACCAGATGTTGGAAAAAATGGAGGACCTTCAAATGAGCAACGAGGAACTCAACAAAGAACTTGAGCGCCTCGAAGAACTCTACAAACAACTCGAAGTGGAACAATTGCTCGATCAACAAATCGAACAATTAGAACAGCTCGCCAAGGAGCAGGAAGAACTCGCCAAGGAGACCGAAGAAGAGAAAAAAAGCACAGAGGAATTGGAAAAAGAGCAGCAGAAACTCAACGACAAATTAGAAGAGTTGGGAAAAAAGATGGAGGAACTCTTGAAGAAGAATGAGGAATTGAAACGCCCCGAAAAGATAGAAGACAACAAACAAGAGATGAACGATGCGAAGCAAGAGCAAAAGGAGGCCAAAGAAAATATCAGTGGCAAGCAGAACAAAAAGGCGGGCAAAAAGCAAAAGTCAGCAGCCAAAAAGATGAAGGAGATGGCCAACAAGATGAAGCAGGGCAAAGAAAGCGGCGAAATGGAGCAAATGGAGGAAGACCTTAAGACCATCCGCCAATTGTTGGAAAATCTCGTAGGCTTGTCCTTCGCGCAAGAGCAGAACAAAAAGGACGTGGAAACCACCACCCCCAACACCCCGCGCTATGTCGAACTCGCCCAACAGCAGTACAAAATCAAAGACGATTTCAAACTGGTGGAAGACAGCCTCCAG
>JANMME010000743.1:0-3941 GCA_031373015.1 Saprospiraceae bacterium | reverse complement strand
CTGAGCGTCGCGCTGCAGAACGCGAACCTCTTCGACGAGATCCGCAGGCGCACTCGCGAGAGCGGCGCTTGCCGAGGTGGGTCGCGACGTGTCGTCGACCCTCGACCTGCAGACGGTGATGGACCGAATCGCGGGGCATGCTAGGGACCTGCTGAGCGCTGACACCAGCGCTATCTTCCTCTCCGAGGACGACGGTCTACCGTATCGAGCGGTGGCCAGCGTCGGGCGCGAAGCTGAATTGATCGCAGCTACAACGATCGAGGCCGGCGAGGGCATCATCGGTTCCTTGATCCGCGACGGCCGGCCCGGCCTCATCAACGAGGCCGCGACCGACCCCCGGGCGATCCACGTCGAAGGCACCGACTCGCCGGAGTTGGAGCGATTGCTGGTCGCTCCGTTACTCGCCGGAGAGGTGGTGCGCGGGGTGATCTGCGTGTGGCGCGGCGCCGGCCTGCCGTTCGGCGATCACGACCTTCAATTCCTGGTGGATCTCTCGCTCCAGGCGGCAGTCGCTATGGAGAACGCCCGCCTCTTCGCCGAATCGCAGCAGCGGGCCGCAGCGCTCGACACCGTGAACACCGTGTCTCAGCAGCTGGCCGGCAAGCTCGATGTTGACGCCCTGATCGACCTGGTCGGCGAGCAGATCACAGCGGTCTTCAAGGCCGACATCTCCTACGTCGCGCTGCTCGATCGGGAGCGAGGCATCATCGACTTTCGCTTCCAGCACGGTGACGATCTCGAGTCGGTGCCCTACGGCCAGGGCTTGACCAGCAAGATCATCGAAACGGGCGAGCCGCTCATCATCAATTCCGACGTCAGTCGGCGGGGGCAAGAGCTCGGCGCGACTGTGCTTGGTAAGGAGTCGCTCTCCTACCTTGGCGTGCCGATCGTGCTCGATGGTCGGTGCGAGGGCGTCATCAGTGTGCAGAGCCTCACACGCGAGGGGGTCTACGACCGCGACGATCAACGCCTACTGGGCACCATCGCAGCGAACGTCGCTGTCACGCTGCGCAACGCCCGCCTGTTCGCTGAAGCACTGGAGGCTCGTGCCCGATCGTCAGCCACCGATTCGATTTCGTAAGAATATACCAACAAGTTGGCTGGAAATTAAGCTACAAGAGGGTAAAAACAGACAAATTCGAAAAATGACTGCTGCTGCGGGCTTTCCTACACTGAGACTTATTCGCATGGAAATAGAAAAAATAAGATTAGAAAAAATGGAAATTGGTTGGGTGAAAGAGATAAAAAAGGATGATTTTTATAGAGATTTGAACATTAAGTATTGATTTATCATTTGAGAGTAATATTTGAAACGGAAATGAAAACAGATCGTTTAATATATTATTTTTGATTGTAATATAGAAAAACGCGAAAATGAAGTTCAGACTCTTACCAGGTTTATTATTGTTAACCACTTTTGCTTTTGCAGGACAGCTTCCCGCAAATAATGAAAAGTGTGCTTTTAAACAGCATTTGGATAATCAGAAAACGAAAGATGCAACACTGGCTCAAAGAATTATTAATGATGAAGCCATGTTACAAAATTCTTTAATCAATCCTTCAGTTTTTCGTATAACCAATCAGATATATACTATACCGGTTGTTGTGCATGTTGTATATAAAACCAATTCTCAAAACATCAGCGATGCTCAGATTCAATCACAGATTGATGTGTTAAATCAGGATTTTGCCAGATTAAATGCCGATACAAGTTCAACGCCTTCAGGATTTGCTTCTATTGCTTCTGCAACAAATTTTCAGTTTTGTCTTGCACAACAAGACCCAAGCGGACAACCTTCCAATGGAATAGAACGTCGACAAACCACGGTTCAAACGTTTCAGCCCAACGATGATATGAAAGCCTATTCTACAGGAGGACTCGATGCATGGAATGTTAATGATTATTTAAATATATGGGTTTGTAATATTGGTGGTGGCATTCTTGGTTTCGGAGAATTGCCCGCAAGTGTTCATACGAATACCTATGGTGTTGTTTTAGCATACAATGCTTTTGGGAAAATGGGTACTGCTACCTATCCATACAATCTGGGAAGAACATGCACCCATGAAATTTCTCATTGTTTCAGACTATATCATATATGGGGAGATGATGGAGGAGGATGCTCCGGAACGGATTACGTAAACGATACACCAAATCAGGGGGATGCTACTTTTGGATGTCTTACATACCCTGCAACAGATAATTGCAATGCAACTGCTAATGGAATAAATTTTTCAAATTATATGGATTACAGTGACGATAATTGCCTGAACATGTTTACTAAAAATCAGGCCTCACGCATGTTTACTGCAGTCAATATGTATTATTCTACTCTTTTTACTTCTAAAGTATGTCAAAGTCCTGTTGAAGTTAAAGATACTCCGGCTGATTTTACTTTCAGTATTTATCCCAGCCCTTCCTCAACCGGTGTGTTTAGCCTGGATATGTTTACTACCGCCAATATTGGTGCAAGCGTAAATGTAAAAGTTGTTGATGTACTGGGAAAAGTTATCCTTGAAAAACAAATATTAAATCCTGCCGGTTCCATGCATCCACTTGATTTAAGCTTTGTAACCAGCGGACTTTATTTTGTTACTGTGTACAACGACGACTATAAAAAAACGGAACGCATTACTGTTGCCCGGTAAAATATACCGTTGCCTTTAATGCTTTAAAAGGGAATATCGATATTCCCTTTTTTTATTTCAGTCCGATAGTACGGGCTTTTTCAAGAAACAATTTTAAAGCTTCCTTTTTTTTATCATCGAATGAATAATCGATTGACTGAGTCAGGTACGCTTGTATTTTTTCTTTTGAAAACAATGCCGACTCCTCTTGTTCTGCTACAAGGTTTATATGATCAAGTCCAAACTTAAGTGCTGTGTTAAATTCAGTTAAAAATCTCTTATCCAGATTTTGATTGCTCACCCAACAAGCGAAAACAAATGGCAGGTTTGTGAATTTTTTCCACTCCGATGAAAGATCGAAAATGAATGGAAAATTTTCTTTCATTGTAAGTGCCCGGTCACCAATAATTACACCTGCCTGACTTCCTTTAATCAGGCTTTCATAATTCTCAGATGTAGGCAGCCATTCAGGACTAATTTTCCAAAAATGCATTGACAATACCCGTGTCAGGATTACTGAAGTTCTTGACTGGTAATCGAGCAATACTTTTTTTATTTCATGTAGAGGAACTTCGCTTACCAGCAATACAGAGGCTACATTCCCATTTGTTCCTATACAATAATCACTTATTATTTTATGGTCAATTATTTCAGGAAGAACTGCTATAGGAACGAGCCCAATGTCAGCAGTCCCCATAATTAACTTCTGAGCACATACAGATGGAATGTCTTCTTCAATTACAGTTTCATACTTAAAATCAGCATTTTTCAAACCATAAATAAATGGCTTGCTATTTAAGTAAGATACAATTGAAATTCGTATGGGACGACCGGTATCGATGGCGTATAAATAATTTGTTTCTATGTCAGATTTAAATTTCAACCTCTATTAATTCTTCTATTTTTTTTGCTTTAACGCCTGTATCAATTTCTTTCCCGCGTAACTTTCTAACACGATTTTTCAATCGCTCACTTGTCAGATACATTACCGGAACCATGATTAATGTGAGGAACGTAGCAAAGCTTAATCCGAAAATCATTGTCCACGACAGAGGCCCCCAGAAAGCAGTATTGTCACCGCCAAAATAAATATGCGGATTGAATTCACTGAACAGTTTTGAGAAGTCAATGTTTAATCCTACCGCCAGCGGTACTAATCCTAAAATTGTTGCTGAAGCCGTAAGAATTACCGGAGTCATACGCGTTTTTCCCGCTTCAACAATAGCGTCAAAAACAGGCAAACCTTTTTCCCGAAGCAAGTCAGTAAATTCTACCAGTAATATTCCATTACGAACAACAATACCGGCAAGTGC
>JANMME010000777.1:0-2684 GCA_031373015.1 Saprospiraceae bacterium | reverse complement strand
AGATAAGGTGTACTGTTGGAGCCGCCAAACTGCGAATCCTGAAAAACATAGGTGGTTTGGATGTGAAACGGCACATTGTCAGATGCCGGCGGGTTCACGTTGATAATGCCCCCAATACGGTTTTGGTCTGTCATCGAGATTACGAAACTGTAGGGCCCCGCGTACGTATGCTTGGCAATATAGGTGTTGTACTTAATATCGTTGGCAAGGGGCACACCATTCCCCCCGCCGTTGGAGCGCACGACTTTCTCGATCACCCCGTCGCCCCAATTGATTTCAAGCGTGTCTCTGTCAGCGTTCACGCTGCTTGTTTTTGTCCAGGTGATGATGGTTGCTCGTATTTCGAGCGGACCGATTTGTTCGATGTGGATTTCCCCGGCACGGTTGTGCGTGGCAAAAAGCGTGAACGGCGCTGCCAAAAAAGCGAGGAGCGGAAGCAGTAGTTTTTGTTTCATAATCAACGGTTGTCGGTTCTGGGTACAAGAGTACAAATTTTTGCGATAGGCTGCCTGTTCAAACTGGGCCTTTGCCAATTTTCGCAAAAAAAGCAGGTGGGGGGATGATGAATCAGGATTTACATGATTAAAAAGGATTTGAAGGATTCTGCACACGGCAGAATCCTTCAAATCCTTTTTAATCATGTAAATCCTGATTCTAATGTTTCACCACCCGCACATTTTTCGCCTCTTTGCCCGACCTGATTTGAAGGGAATAAACACCTATGGGAAATGATCCCAAGTCAATTGTTTTTTGAATCCAGCCATTTTGGGAACTAATCTCTTCGCTGCTAAGCAGTTGTCCAACAGCATTGTATACCGAAAACGTGAAATTTTCCTTCGATGCACAAACCATCTCCACCGTGCAAGTGCCGCTCGTCGGGTTGGGGGATAGGCTGAAATGGCTCAACCAGAGAGCTTCGTCGGTGGGTGTCACACCGATTTGCTGCACAATCGTGTCTTTTATGCCGCAATTGTTGGTGGCAATGAGCCGCACAGTATACACCCCCTTTCCAGGATAGTTGTGTGACGGATTGGCCTGGGTGCTGGTGCTTCCATCGCCAAAGCTCCAGGAATATGAGAGGGCACCCACAGAGGTATTGGTAAAGGAGGCAGACAGTCCGTTTGAAAGCACCGTAAAATCGGCCACAGGGCCTTCCACACGGAAGGTATCAGAAATCCCGTAGCAACCTTTTTCATCAATCATAGCCACTTGATAAAGCCCAGCCTGGCTTGGAAAATACACGCCTTGATTAGCGTTTAGGATAGCCTCCCCTTCATAAATCCATTGAAAGGCCACACCAGGGCTGCTAAATGTAGCGGCGAGCGCACAGTTTTGGTAAACCACTTCTACCGAAGCTTCCGGTGTCGCAATAATGATATCCGTTGCACCCAAAAGAAATGGATTGTCGGGAAGGGTGGCCATATAGGCAAAACGACCGGGATCTATTTCCGCAAAATCGCGCAGAGAAACAGGGTTGGCTGGGTCTAAAAAAGCGGGGCCTGTCAGGATTTGATCCCCAACTTCAATTGCTTGTGAAAACATAAGGGAAGGGACGCCTAATGGAGAACCATCGCTATCCCCCAACAGGGAGAAAATACCCGGATTTCCAGCGTTTTCCCCGATAACATACGCACGTTGGCGAAGCGGTGCAAACGCATAAACAGTATCAAGTACTGAACCCGAATTGCTGATGAGGGCATAAATTACATCCTGATCCAAGGCATCGGTACCGCCATACATGTGGCCGCCCAATACAAAATTGCCTGACTGACTACTCTGTGCCGCGCCACAAGAAAGCGCCACGCCATATTTGGCCAAAAAAGTCTGCTGCACTTTGGCCTGCCAGATCATCGTGCCGTTTTCATCTACCTTGAAAGCCCTGAGGTTGTTGTCTATAGGCGCATCGGGGTTGAAAATATTGCCCGCAAAACTGGAGCCCGACAGGAGGTAGTTCCCGTCGGCGGTGCGCAGGATCCGACTGGCAAGGTCTACCCCATTATTGAAGATAACGGGGGCTGCGGTAGGCTGCAAGGTGCTGGGGCTGACGCGCTGGAAAAAAGCATCCGTAAAATCAATCGAAATGCCTGTCACCTCGCCCCAGACCAGCAAGTGGCCATTGGCGGTTTGGGCAATTGATTTCCCTTGCGCTTCTTTGTTCAGGATCATAAAATTGGACGACCCCGTCTCGACGAGCATGGGAGTGGTTTTAAGCAGGAACACGTTGCTCCCGGTATCAGTTGGCGAAGCGATGGTAGCGCCTCCTACAGCCACAATACTACCGTCGGCAAGTTCGGTCACGTCCCAGAAAACTGCCGGGCCAGGGCTGAGTGTCTTTTCGATCTTGGCCACCAGTTGCCCAAGACAGTCCGTCCTGTACAGCACAGCTTTGGGCCCAGCCGATCCTGCGGTGATGTAACCGCCATCACTCGTGGCGATCATGCGATGGCCTTGATCTTCCACCTGAATAGTGCCAAGTTGAATAAATCCGCCTTGAGCTTTTGCTGCGCTAGCGATCAGGCCAGCAAAAAGGAGGATAAAGAGGGTAGTTTTTTTCATGAAATGTTGAATTTGAAAGCGAAGTAGAAGTTTGAAACTTAACGGTTAAGATGCTCCAGGAATTACTTTCATCGAAGCGTAAACAAGACGATCGTTTGCAACATGAGTCATCCCGAATTTTTTAAACG
>JANMME010000775.1:0-4352 GCA_031373015.1 Saprospiraceae bacterium | reverse complement strand
GCGCGGGGTCAGGCTCAAGACGGAGGCTGATGGGCGAATGTTCCCTATTACCGATGATTCTCAAACGATTGTGGATTGTTTAACCCGGGCCGCCCACCAAGCGGGCGTACGGGTTTTGACCAGTACACGGGTAGAAAAAATTGAAGCAGTGGCACACTTCGAAGGGGTGACACCACTAAAAAACCAATGGCGAATCGGCACTGAAATTTTTGACAAAATCATGGTGGCCACAGGAGGCAGCACCACCGCCTGGGAATGGTTGCGTGCGCTTGGGCACAACATCGTGCCTCCGGTGCCTTCACTGTTCACTTTCAATACGAAAGATATACGACTGCGCGATTTGGCGGGCGTATCCGTACCAATGGCGTCCCTTCGTATCCCAGGCACTAAGTTGTCCGCCGGAGGTCCTCTGCTCGTGACGCACTGGGGGCTAAGCGGTCCGGCAGTGTTGCGTATTTCAGCTTGGGGTGCGCGGGATTTGCATGAGATGGGCTACAAATTCCCCTTGGAAATCAATTTTTTAGACGAAAAAACGCCCCTTGAAGTGGGGGAAATGTTGAGCCAAATAAAACTTGAAAGCGGAAAAAAACTCGTGGCCGCCAACGCCCAAATGAATCTGCCAGCCCGGCTTTGGCAGCGGTTGGTTGAGACAGCAGGCATCGGGCCGGAAAGCCGTTGGGCCGACTTGAGCAAGTTGCAATTACAGGCTTTGACAGCACAAATTGCAGCGGCGACCTTTCAAATCACGGGCAAAAGCACCTTCAAGGAAGAATTCGTGACGGCGGGCGGGGTGTCACTCAAAGAATTGAATTTCAAGTCCTTTGAGAGCAAGATTTGCCCCAATCTTTTTCTTGCGGGCGAGGTGCTGAACGTGGATGCCATCACAGGTGGCTTTAATTTTCAGGCAGCTTGGACTGGCGGCTGGCTGGCAGGGCGGGCCATGGCGGGTTGGTAATTGGTTGATTGGCGCTTTGCGGATCACCAATCAACCCTTCTTAGATTTGAGCGCATTTGCAACGGCTTTCCCGGCGTCAATGCGCCCGTACCCATAAAATTTACTGTGTTTTTTTGCGTCGTACATCCCGCCAATCTCATCAATGCGGAGGCAAGAGCGCCGCACAAGCTGTTTCACCCTTTTATAGCTGAGCATGGGGTTGGCAGCCAATATAAGTGCCACCACGCCAGCCATGCCGGGGCAGGCGCCGGATGTTCCGCCAAAAGAATTGGTATAGTCGCCCTCATTATAGCCCGGTTTTCCAAGTCGGTCGGTAGTGCGCAACCCCTCGCTGGCCGGGGCTGGGTGATTGAAGGGGTTCCACTCAAAATCGTTGCTGGGAAAACAGGCCCAAATGGCTTTGCCATAATCTGAGTAGACACTCCGCTTGCCCGAATCGTTGCAAGCTGCCACTGCGATAACGCCCTCAAAACTGGAATAGCCGTCGTTCATCACGTCCTCGTTGCCATTGCCTGCAGCAAAAAGTATAACGCAGCCGAGGCCGTTGCGACCTTTGCGGAGGGCATAATTCAAGGCAAGCCGAGTACTGTCTGGCAGGATGCTAACATGGGTGTGGCGCGGATCATTGGACTTCCACCAATCGCCATCGGCGGGGCCCCAAGAGCAGGAAATGACATCAGCGCCATGATCGGCGGCCCAGGCAAAAGCATTGGCTTCAGCCATGCTGCCGAGGCCGCTGCGCAGGCGGATGGGCATAAGATTGGCTTCAGGTGCTGTGCCACTCGCGCCATTTTCCAACCCTGCCGCGCAGGCCATGCCCGCACAAGGCGTGCCATGCGAATCATCGTCCATTTTAGGCCGTGGGTCTTCGTTGCCCTCGGTCGCATCGAATGGGTGTACAATGCGTCCTGAAAATTCAGGGTGGTTGATTTCTACTCCGTCGTCAATGACGGCAATGGTGATATTTTTCCCTTTTGTGATCTTCCAGGCTTTTTCAATATTCACATGGTTGTCAATGACTTGGCCCTTAATTTTGGTCTTTCCCAAATGCCATTGAAGGGGGTGTGGAGGGGTTTTAAACCTTCGCTCTTGCACCAATTCCGGGTGACAATATTCAATCGTTTTTTCTTTCAACATTTGTTCCGCGATGCCAAACACCTCCAAACCGGTGCCTTCCTCGGCTTGCACAAAATAAGCGTTGGTGGCAAAGGCTAGTTTGCTTTTGACGTTCAATTTGTAGCGTTCTATAACGGCCAAGCAGTCGGCCTCACTCACTGTGTCGTGGAATTTGACAAAGAAATTTTCGGTGTAAAGCATCACTTCACCACTCTCCGCGTCTTGTAAAACGCGCCCAGCAAAGCGGATATCATCCTCTTTTTTGAGCGAAGCGCGGGCTTCGTCGCGTGGGGCAGTAGGACTGGTGCTGGATTCGAGGCCGAGTTCTTTGCTGGGGTCGGCCATACGGCGCACCGTCACGCCAGCTTCCGGGAAAGCAGCTACTTCGGTGTTGCCTTGCATGGCATTGCGGCTGCGCGAACTCAAGTTCAAGTCTTCCAGTGCTTGGTTCCCTTCTGTTCGGATGGCGACTAGGTCAGGGCTTTCAACCAATTGGATGGTCTTGCCCTTTTTGCCGCCGAATTTGACTTTGTACATTATGGTGGTGGGCGAATTTGGTTAAGGTGTAAAATTATCGCAAATTACGACTCGCGGCGTAAGTGTTTTCCACTTTTCGACTGAATTGCTCATATACCTCCGCAGGAATTTTATGGCGCATCGAATGGAGAAACTGTTTGAGTTTGAGGTATTCACCCTCTGTCAGTACGTCATCTTCCATAAACGCGCTGAAGAGTTCCAGAAAGTTCTCGCTGATGCTCCGGGCAAATTCGATTCGTTTCACCATGTCTTCCACAAAAGCTAAAAAGTACAGCCCTTCAGTATAGCCAAGCTTCCGGCGCAGCACTAAACCATCTACCTCGCGCTTAATTTCTTCGAGCCGACGCGAAGCGGCTTCCGCAGTAATTTGCTGGTTTTCAAAATTTTGGAAGATTTGTCGTGCCCGATCCCCATAGCGGCGGATCAGTTGTTCGCGGCGACGGAATACCCAGTATCCCACCAGTGCGGTGAGCAGAGCGGTGGTGCCCACCATCGTGATCTCGACGAAGTAGCCCGTCTTGTGGAGCATCTGCACAAACTGTGCGAAAAAGCTGGAACCGGCTTCCAGGCCCTCGTTTCGGATGGTATATTCGATCGGTTTAAAATCTTTTTCGGTGAGCGGATCCGTTGGCCGCAAGGCGTTCAGGTGGCTCATCACAGCTATTCTGTATTTTTCACGATCAGCATCTCGGTACAAGGGACGAATATTGGAGCCTTGGCCCATCTGATGCCCTTCGGTATATTTGTTGCGAAGCAATTGGTTGGTTTTCAGGAAATAGAAAAGAAACCGGTGCATTTGCGCCGTATCGCGCAAGGCGGCAAGTTTTACTGGGTCGGTCTCTGCGCCTCGCTCTTGCAATCGCAGCCAAGCCACCAAATCGGGCGGGCTAATTTCCAAAGGGACTCGATCTCCGAGTCGCTTAAAATGCTCAGCGTTAAATTCTACCACTGCCCCCGGCCCAAAATGTGTGATAGAGATCAGGTAGAAATTTTCGGGCATTTCAACCGTATCTTTTCCCACTTTAGCCACCGTTTTTTTGGCGCTGAGCGCTTCCCAAAGCGCAGGGCCGAAGAATGTTTCCGGGTTGATTTTGTCAAAATTATCTATCACGGCAACGAATTTCTGCGCTGGGTTCTTTCGGCACTTTTCCCAAAAAAGCAGCAGTTCGCCAGGGTGGAACTCAGCTTTCTCATCTTCTCGCCCGATATATTTTTTGTGGTATTCCACGTCGAACCAAGGGGCGCAATCAATTTGCAAAACCCGGTCATAACTCCCCGCCAGCAAGTTGGCCATGCGTTTGCCCTGCTTGGTGGAGCCGACCCCCGTTACCCCGGAAACGACGATGCGATGAAGCGGCGACGAAGCAGCAGCCAGTGCAAGTTTTTTGAAAGAGACCCACTCGATGTTGGCAGGTGAAGGCTGCATAACGAGCCGATAAGCGGTGCTGTCACCAGGCTTGAACGGCAGCTGATGTATTTGGCAATACAAGGATTGCAGCGAATCGGGGACTTCGGCAACGAGGGTGGCCGGCTGCCGGAGAAGGCTGGCGGACTCCGCCCAAAGCGGGTCGGGCCGGTCGCGCGAGCCGAGCCAGAGGAGCAGTGCGAGGGCTGGCACTGCAATTATCAATATGCGGGAGGGTGAAAGCTGGGAGGCCAATAGATTAACGGATTTAGCAAGGCGAAGGTAGATTAAAGTCCTGTAGGTCGCCAAAAACATGAGTCATCCCGAATTTTTTAAACG
>JANMME010000650.1:0-5444 GCA_031373015.1 Saprospiraceae bacterium | reverse complement strand
CCTCCTTGTACAAATATTGCAGTCCCTTATCCATGCCATCGTCGTCAACCATTTCGCCAAATCGAACTGATTTTGAAGCCTTTATGTATTTTTTCCATCGCTTTGGGCTTGATTGACTATAGTAGTCCATCACGTTTTCCTGCAAAAAAATCGGCGTCACCGGGAGGCCGCCAAGCTTGCTGGTGTCAACGTTTTCAAACACAAAGCGCATGGGTCGAAGCAAGCGGCTGGTTTTCAGATTTTTGTCGAGGTTGCTGAGGCCCAGGAAAATTTTCTCGTATTGCTCGTCCTGGTAAGTAGTCAGGTCGGCAATATGGTTCTGGTCGCGGTGAGCGATGACGAGTTCGATGAGCTCTACCACCGGATTGTCCTTTCGCTTGTATTTTTTAGCTTTCACCGTCACTTCTTCCAGTTGCGTCGCGGTTGGTGTTAGCAATACGTCAAGCGTTTGTTGTTCACCCGTTTTTACGGGCAAAATCTGCGTGACGTAGCCGAGATAGTTGAACTGTATTTTGGTGATTTTTTGCTCGGTCCGGAGCAGGTAAAAACCGTTTTCGTCCGTCCGTGTGCCCGCTGCAAAACCAGGTGCGGCAACACTCACAAACGCCAAGCCCTCCTTGGTCTCGGCATCCGTAACTTTACCCTTTACGATGGTGTAGCTTGTTTTTTGGGAAAAAAGGGGGCCCGTGGGTATTGAAAAATATAAAGCGAGAATCGCCCAAAAAATGGAGCGCATGTTAAGTAGTTTTTACAGCATTGGAGTCAAACAAGAGTTTACGACCACTCATCGCGCTGTTGTTTTTGCCAAACCACTGGGTCAGTTATGTTTTGGAAAAGCGGCTTTGACTGCCGTTGCAAAACTTGCTGCAAAAGATCAAGTTGATTGTGTGGTTGAACAGGATGTTTGGCAGCCGACATATCAGGCGAAGGCATCACTTTGACATAATCCAAAGTTTTCAGAAACTGCAACAGCAGTGTGTAGCGGCTTTCTTCGATATCCAAAACCAATTGTTGCATGGCTTAAATTTTTGACAAAGATAATGATTATTGCTGAGCTTTGGCTGGCAACTCCCCCAACAAAAACTTCCGCACCATGTTCAGTGCGTACACCCCAGTGAGTTGAATATTTTTCGCCCGGTCACGCCCAAAAATGTGTTTGGCAACTTGTGTGCGTTGCCCATCGCTCACCGCCATCCATACCGTGCCCACCGGTTTTTCAGGAGTGCCACCCTCAGGGCCTGCAATGCCGGAGATGGCGAGCGAGACATCCACCCCCAAGGTTTTTCTGGCCCCTTCAGCCATTTCGGTCACTGCCTCCGCGCTTACTGCACCAAAGGTTTGCAAGGTGGATGGTTTGACCCCCAACAACTTGCTTTTCATTTCATAAGAATAACTGACCACCGAACCAGGGAAGTAATCGGAAGCCCCTGGCACCAAGGTGATCAGGTGCGCCACATAGCCGCCCGTGCAACTTTCGGCCGTGCCAAATTGCTTGCCTTGCTGCCGCAAGATGCTTCCTACTACTAATTGCAGGTTTTCGTCCTCTTCGCCAAAAACCAAATCCGGGAGAAGAGCACGCAATTCCGCCTTTTTTGCATCCAACTCGGCATTCAAACGATCTTCAGCATCGGGCGTGACTTCGCCTGGCCATTGGCCCGTGAGGCGCAGGCGGACTTGGCCCAGCGTCGGCAAATAGGCTAATTTAATATGCTTCGGGAGGCTGTCCTCAAAGGCTTCGATGCGCTTGGCAATCACACTTTCCCCTTCGCAAGCGGTCTGCAAGGTTCGGTGCGCAATAGGGCGACTGGAAAACTGCGCTTTCAAACGAGGCAACACCTCGTAGGTCATCAAATATTCCATCTCAAACGGCACACCGGGCAAGGAAATGAACACCTTCCCGTCGCGCTCAAACCACATCCCGGAAGCCGTGCCAACCTTGTTTTGAAGTATGACGGCCTTATCGGGTAACATGGCTTGGTTGCGGACCGATTCGACCGGGATGGGCCGGTTGATCTTTTGGAAATACGCAGCGATAAGGTCGTACACTTCCTGGTGAAAAACCAGTTGGCAATCAAACATTTCCACCAATGTGGATTTGGTAATGTCGTCTTTGGTTGGCCCGAGGCCGCCCGTCATTATGACGATTTGGGCTGTAGAAGCCGCGTGTTCGATACCGGCGATGATGGCTTGCCGCGTGTCGCCAACGCTGCTTTTGCCCACTACGGCTATGCCACCGAGGTTGAGTTTTTGGCTCATCCAGGCCGAATTGGTGTCCACGATTTGGCCGATGAGGATTTCATCGCCGATGGTAAGGAGGTGTGCGGTCATGTGGGTATAGTGACTGGCAAAGTAATTGTTTAGGATGGAACACAGATGAGACGGATGGGACACAGATTTGCATGGATTTCTGGATGATTGCACAAAAAATCTGTGTCCCATCCGTGTCATCCGTGTTCCATCCTAAGCAGTTGCGAAATATCAATGCTTAAAATGCCGCAGCCCCGTCATCACCATCGCCATATCCCGCTCGTCGCAGGCGGCGATTGAATCTTGGTCTTTCATAGAACCTCCTGGCTGTATGACCGCAGAGATACCGTCCTCGTGCGCAATTTCCACGCAATCCGGGAACGGGAAAAAAGCATCGCTGGCCATCACGGCGCCTTTCAGGTCAAATCCAAACGATTTGGCCTTGGCGATTGCTTGGCGCAGCGCATCCACCCGGCTCGGCTGTCCACAACCCATTCCAATAAGTTGACTGTCTTTCACCAAAGCGATGGCGTTGGATTTTAGGTGCTTGGCGCATTTAGCCGCGAAAAGAAGCGCTTCTACTTCCTTTGCGGTTGGCCGACGTTTGGTCACGGTTTTCAGGTCGGCTTCCGTCTCGGTTCGAAGATCGGCATCTTGTTCTACCACCCCATTCAGCAGGCTTCTGAACGCGCGTTTTTTGAGTTCAAAATGCTTGATTCTCAACAATATGCGCTGGTCTTTCTTCTTCAAAAGTTCCAGAGCATCCGGGGCAAAATCCGGTGCGATGAGCACCTCGTAAAAAAGCGGGTTAATGGCTTGGGCCGTCGGCAGGTCCACTGGGGTATTGGTGATAAAAATGCCGCCAAATGCCGAAGTCGTGTCGCAAGCCAGTGCCGCCTGCCATGCTTCGAGCAGGGTATCCCGACGGGCAATGCCACAGGCGTTGGTATGCTTCAGAATGGCAAATGTGGGCTGGCCCACTTGAAATTCGCGCATCAGCTGCACCGCCGCATCAATGTCCACAAGGTTGTTGTAAGAAATGGCTTTGCCCTGCAATTTGTCAAAAATTTGCTCAAAATCGCCAAAAAACACGCCGTTTTGATGCGGGTTTTCGCCGTACCGGAGTATGTCAGAGCGGTGGATGCTGTGTTTGAACGAGATGTCCGCCGTCCCTTCGTTAAACCAGTTGTAGATGGCGATATCGTAGTTCGAGGTGACTTTGAACGCCCTGCGGGCAAACTCGCGGCAATTGAACGCCGAAAACTCGCCCTCTTGCTCGTTAAGCAAATCGAGGAACATCTTGTACTCGTCTTTCGATGCCACTACCACCACGTCTTTCCAGTTTTTGGCTGCGGCGCGGATAAGCGACACCCCACCGATGTCTATCTTTTCGATGATTTCAGCGGGGTCGCTTGTAGCCGCCACCGTTTCCTCAAATGGGTACAAATCCACGATGACACAGTCCATCTCTGGAATATTGTACTCCTCGAGTTGCGCCAAATGCCCGGGCTCTCGGCGAGCAAGGAGGCCGCCAAAAATGGCGGGGTGAAGTGTTTTCACCCGGCCATCGAGGATGCTCGGATAGCCCGTAAGCGATTCGACTGCGGTAACGGGTATGCCCAGTTTTTCGATATAAGCTTGTGTGCCGCCTGTGCTATACAATTGGACGCTCAAAGCGTGCAAGCGGCGAATAATGGGTTCGAGGCCGTCTTTGGAATAGACGGAGACAAGCGCGGAACGGAGTAGCAAGGTATTTTATAGTATGGTGCCCGCCTTCGCTTTTACTCGCCTTAGCCTTTGGCGGCGGCGAGATGCTACGGCGGGTAAAAGTGATAAAGTGATCGCGTCCATTGAATGCATAAAATCACTTTATGACTTCATCGCCTTATCACTTCATAAAAACGGGCGCAAAGGTAGGAATGTATTGGCTGTTGAAACCTATGAGGTTTTGAAAACCTCGCAGGTTTTTCAAGGCCTACAATATCGCATTTGCCAACATCACTGCCACAAAACCCGCCGCATAGCCCTGCCAAAGTTCGGCCTGCGTGTGCCCGCCCAGGGATAGGCGGGCCACACCTACCAGCCCGGCGAGAATGATGACAATGGCTAGTAATGCGTTGAGACTCAGGAGTATTGGCCCCAGACTGAACGTGGATCCCGACCATTCAATGGCAAGCAGCAAGGCCATGGCCACAAAGCCTCCCATGCCTGTTGCGTGGGCACTTATTTTGGTAAAAATATTGGCAAAAAAAGCAAAGAAAAGACCGATAGTGGCTCCCAGCACGAACTTCGCGTACAACAGAGGCACTGCCCCGTTTGCAAAGTTCACGTACATCCAAATATAAAAAATCCCGGCTATGATATATGGTCCGATCCGCTCTTGCTTCTCGCGCATTTCAAGGCTTCGGACAAGTCCCAAGGGCTTGAGCAGCGATACGCCGAGACCAGGGATGAGGAAGGTAGTGGACACGACATAGAAGAAAAGTATTACCGTCCGTTTGTCGCCGATATGTTGTGCCCCAAACTCGAAAGGGTTGGTTGTCAGCATCAAAAGCAACATATAGGTGAGCACCAACAAGGGGTGGCCGATGAAAGAGAGTATGCGGGCTAGGGAAGGGTTCATGTGTTATAGTTTGCAGCGATTGAAGTCAGGCGGTGACTTGAAGTCACCGCTTGACTATGCTTGAATGCTGCAAAAGTAGCCAACCCTCAAAGAAAAAACCTCCCGTCGCAGGTTTGCGGCGGGAGGTTTTTTTGTTCTGTAATCATTGGGGCAGCGAGCGAGAGGAGGTATGCTTCAATCAGATCGCTACGTCACTCATTTTATTTGGCTTCTTTTAAAGTGCGGCCGCCAAAAACGAGGAGCAGGAGCAGGAGACATGTGAGGATAACCATAGGATTAATTTTTTTGGTGAAAAAATCTTCGTTCAGAACCTGATCGGTTTATTGCAAAAACGAAGCCAAGTTTGGTTTCGTACCCTCTATGCCCCGACTTTAAATGTCGTTAACAGACATCCCGCAGAAATAAAAAAGATGGCCTGGGTTGACTGGGCGAGGAAAGGCAGGCTGGGGTGATTTCGAGGTGGCGTTCTACCAGAATATGGGTATAGGAGATGAGGCGTTTTTTTTAAAAAAAAATGTAACTGGTTAGGATGGAACACGGATGACACAGATTAGACACGGATTTGCACGGATTT
>JANMME010000770.1:0-5662 GCA_031373015.1 Saprospiraceae bacterium | reverse complement strand
TGTTTAAAAATGCTTACTAGGTGTTTACCTCACCCCTTATTTGTGTTCAACGATTTGAATTAATCTCTAAAATTCCACGCGGTACATCAAATCCGGGAAAAACCCAATCTGGTAGGTCTTGCCCACCTCGTTGCGCAGCTCGTTGTATCGCACCGCAAAGATGTTCTGGTTGTTCGTCACATTCTGGAAGTCAAAGAAAAAAGTCTGCGAAAGTTTCTTTTTCGGACTGTTGAAACGCATGCCAATCTTCACATCCCAACGGAAATAGCCGTCTAAACGCTGGCTATAAGCCTGATCTTCGATCAAAACTTCGCGCCCTGCGGCTTTGCTCGCAGCCAGATCCACGGGGGTATACGCCCGCCCGCCCGCAGTGGTTACTTTCGTGTCGAGCGTGAGCACGCGGCGGCCCGAATGGCCAAGTTTGAATTCTTTGCCGGCCAATACGTTTGCCACATATCCACCATCAAAAGCCGTTGAGCGTTCTATGCCGTCAGATCCTTTGTACTTGGAATCGAATACGCTCACGGTCACCAGACTATACCAGCCTTCACTAAAGAATTTCTCGACCGTTAGTTCAGCACCAATGTTTGTGCCTGTGCCCTTGTTGACCAGGTTGTTTTTTTCCGGGAAGATAAAATCGGCCCCTGCATTGAGCAGCGCAAAACTGCTGGGCTTGGATTCGATGGGAACGTCAGACAGCATTTGGTAATACGTTTCTGCTTTCACGCGCCAGGAAGCAGCGGGTTTGTAGTCCCAACCCAGTACAAAGTGCTGGCTGCGGGTGAACCCCAGATCCTTGTTCGTCTCCACCGCCGAACCGTCAGGTTGACGCTCCCTGAACAAGAACACGGGCAGTGGCTGAGTCTGGTTGTGCAGGCCGTAACCAATATTCAAAGTGGATTTTGGAGAAAACTGCCAGTTTAAAGCCACACGTGGTTCAATGGCAATATCTTCGGTTTTATCAAAGTATAATCCGTGCAAACCCGTGTTCAGCGTCAAACCCTCCGTGATGCGCCATTGCGTTTGCGCAAATGCCTCTGCCTGGTTGAATGACCCATCGAAATCCCGTTGGGTAAATAGGTCTGGTCGGCCGTCTCCGTCAAAATCAGGGATGCCATCGCGGGTTTTGACATAAGTATCAAGGTTTTGGCTTTGCAAAAGGAAGCCCGTTCGCAGGGTAAAACGGCGGTTTACTTTGTCGTTGTAGAAAGAGGAGAGCCGGTAAGTATTGCCAGCGTCCAGCACGTCGTTAGTTTGCAACAGATCGCCCTGTTCGTCAGTCATCACGAGATCTTCTGTTTTATACGAATTGCCAGAGTGCGACGCACTCAGCACGGTGCGGACATAGGAATGATCGTTCAGTAATATGTTGTGTTTCAGGCCGACCACACCAAATTTAGAAACGTTGTAGGCGTTTTGCATTGGGTTGGCAAACAGGTCAGTGGTGTCAATATCAGCCCCCAAAAAATCAATGGAACTGTACCCGCCAATACCGAAAACACTAAAATTACCGGCCTTTGTGCTACCAAGATCAACGTTGAAAGTCAGGTCTTTATATTTCGGGGTGGCAGATGTGCCAACATTCAGGCCTGCTGCCTGCGCCACTTCTGCAAAGGAATGACGATAGGCTACCACAAATGAGCCCTTGCCTTTTCTAATGGGGCCTTCAATGGCGCCCTCGAAACCGGTAAATGCTCCTACCTGCCCCATAAATTCAAAGCGGTCTCGGTTGCCCTTGCGCAGGTTGATGTCAAACACGCCCGCCGTTGCATTGCCGTATTCGGCAGGGAAAGCCGAAGTCAGGAAGTCTGAATTGCCGATCATGTTTGGGTTCAGGGCACTCACCGGTCCGCCGGTAGTACCCAAGGTAGAGTAGTGGTTGGGGCTGGGGATTGGAATGCCTTCGAGCCTCCACAGCACGCCAGTTGGCGCATTGCCTCGAATAATGATGTCGTTGCGGGCGTCATTGCTGGCGGCCACCCCTGCAAAATTCGCGACGAGGCGCCCCACGTCTCCGCGACCGCCCGAGTAGCGGCTCACCTCTTCGGTGTTGAATTGCCGGGCAGAAATGGTGGCTAAGTCGTTGATGGCCTTGTCTTTGTTGACTTTTGCTACGATCACCACCTCGTCCATGGCGGTAAAGGATTCTTCCATTTTAAGTGTTAGTAACACCTCTTTACCAGCGGTCACCAGCACGTTTGGCACGGTTTGGGTCTCGTAACCGATGTAGGTGATTCGAAGTGTTTGGCGACCAACCGGGACGTTTTTTAAGGCAAAATTGCCTTCTACGTCGGTTGTTGCACCAATGGAGGGCTCAACATTGAGCACTTGAAGGGTAGCCCCGATGAGTGGGGTTTCTGCTTGTTTGTCGAGCACCGTTCCACGCAAGGTTTGGGATTGGGAAAAGAGAAAAGCGGGAAAGAGAAGGATTGGCAGTAATGCCAAAAGGAGTCTTAATTTCATTGCAAGATCGTTTTTTTTAATGAATGATGCTGCAAACATCGGGGCTGCCCCAATGCCCCAAAAGCAAAAAGTCCCCGGCGGTAGCCAGGGACTTTTGAATGGTAGAAATTAGGGGGTGAACTGTAGGGCGAAATTCATTTCACCGGAACATATTGTCGAAATGAATTTCGACCTACCGCAACAGTGTCACATCTCCCACCCGTTTACCCACCAATTCTCCACAGGTCACTTTTACAATATAAACATATACATCAGAAGGAGCAGGCTCGCCATGAATCGTGCCATCCCAGAAGGCATTTCCTTGATTTTCATATACTTTCTCTCCCCAACGGTCGTATATTTCAAGACTGCTCACCACTTCCGGGCCCTCGTGCGTCACCACACGGAACACGTCGTTCTTGCCATCGCCATTGGGCGTAAATGCATTGGGAATATAGAGGCTATCTGCTGAACAGGGCGGAAAAATAAAGACTCGGAAAAGCAACTCGCCCGGGCAACCGTCCCCATCTGCTACTGTCAGCAAATACTCGTGATATCCAATGGAATCGGCTGGGTAAGTCACAGTGGGGCAATTTAGGCAGGGTGGGGTAGGTGCTGGCTCCCAGATATAAGTCACATATCCACCAGGTCCCGTGAGCGTAATGATCTGGCCATAAGTGCCAAAAGTGGTATCTACGGGAATCAATACGATGGGCTGTTTTTCGACCACGGTGATCAAATGGATACTGTCACATCCATTAAAAGCGGTATTGACCTGCGTATAGGTGCCGCTTTTTGTAAACAAACTATCAAACACAGGCAGCGAATCGCCAAAACAAAACAGCCGCTGTTCTTCCGTAATTGGCCCAGGAAGAACTGTCAGGGTTTGTATAATCGTGCTATCGCAGCCGTTGTCATTTTCAAGGACGATTTGGTAAGTGCCTGGCATGTCGGTCATCGTCCCGAGCACGTCTACGGGTTCGCCAACGCAAGTTATGAGGCCCGTCAGTTGCATCGTATCAGCCTTCCATACCGTGATTTCATGCGAATCGGTGGCGGTACAGCCATTTGCAAAGGTGATGGTTACGGTGTACAGGCTCGTGCTGGATGCCTGCACGGTTTGAGATGCCAGGTTCGGATTTTGAATGCCCGGCCCTTGCCAGAAATAGCTTGTTCCAGGCGGAGTTGCCATGAGGACAGTGCTGGCCTCTTCACAAATCGTTGGATTCCCCACAATAAGCGCAGTGGCTGCGCCAAAGGTTATTTCAAAAGTGTGTATCACGGTACATCCGGTCGAACTTTCAACCAAGGTGAGCGTTTGCGGGGTGTTGGGGGGCGTGTTTGGGTCTGGTGTGAAGATCGTACTAGCGCAGCTTGGGCAGGCCACAACAGACGAGGGTTGCCATTGGTAAGTAAAGCCCATTTGTTCGGCAATGCCAAGAGTTACTGGCGTTAACTTGCAGAAAGTCAACGCAGTATGTTTCAAACTCAAATTTTCCAGCGGAAAAATCTGGTCATCGCAAGCGCAGTTTTCCTCACCGGGAAGCACCAACAGCAATCCGCAAAGTTGGGTGGAATCGAGATTGGGCAGAATTCCAGCCAATTGTATCGAAGCCCCCGGTACGATGGTGGCGGATGTTTGGAGGGTTTGCAACAATATATCGTTTGCCGAAAGCATGCCGTCACCATCCACATCCCGCCAAATTTGTGCTGTTGCTCCGCTGGCCGCTATCGTTCCGATGTTCGTTATCGTGACACTGCCACTTACCAACCCATTTGAAACGGAAAGATGGACATTGTTCGCCGATAGTTGCGGGTGTTCGATATCAAGGTCCAGAAGGGCTTCTCCGGTTGAAATATAGACCTCGCAGGGTGCGCCGAGGCTTTGGCAAAATGCATTGGTCGCCACCCTCGTTTGCACCTGAATAATCTGGTCGTTGCAGCCAGCGGCTGCGCTAATATCTACACTAAAATTGAACTGTACGCTGCCTCCTCCGGTCAAAATCGGCAATGGAAACTGGAAGCCAAGTGGCGTTGTCATTACAGGGCCGGGTGGTGCATTGAGACCCGGAATGTAGGAATTGGGTTGGAAGCTCACACCCTGGGGAAGCGAAACATACACATGGTCGCCCGATGATGGAGTCCCCAAAATATTCAGGCTTACAGAAAATTCTTGTGTCAAACCACAAGCAAGCCCTGGGCTGCCAACAGGTTGGATACTGATCTGTACGCTGTATGTTGGCGGGCTGAGCCCAATGATATTGAGCGGGTCGCCAGGTTTGTTCAACGAATTTGCCTGGCGACCACAAGGCTCCAGCCCTGTGGTGCCATAAATGATGGGCGTATTTGACACAAACCCGCATTCAGCGATGGTTTTGAAACGAATGTGGAAAGTGTTTTGCGGGGTAAGGTTTATGCCTGGCAAGCCATTGGCGGCAAGCACGGGCAGGATATTGTTTACCTGCCACTGAAAAAGATTGCCTGACAAAAGGGTGGGGTCAGCAATGTCTGCCCAAGGTGCTCCTAAAGGATAAGAAACCTGACAAGTGCCGGGCACAATTCGCAAGCCTTGGGGGAGTCTGGCGGAGGCTTTTAAGTCGTAGGCGTAACCGATTTTGGAGTTGTAAATTTCAAGTTCAAACCAATCAGAGGTGTCGCAGAGCGTCATCGAGGAGGGTTCTAATATCACGTCAAGCTCCAGTTCCGGGCGTTCCAGATGCAGTTGGATCAAATAGGTGTCGCGCCCGCAATCAGCGTCTGCAAGGCTGGAAATAGGTGAACATCCCCAGCCAAAAATCAGGAGCAAGGAATCGGTATTGCATGCCAAGTTTTGGCCCATAAGGCGGAAGCTGTCTTGACTAAGGCCATTGATGGTGCCCAGGTTGAAAAGTCCGTTAGTTCCAGCAACCGCTTGATTTTGAGGCTTTTGAAACAGTTTAAAGTCGCTGGCTTGACCCGAAGGTGATAGGATGGCCACCCAAGCAGACGGCGCGGGCAAACCCGCTAGGTTTTTTAAATCAAAGTCTATTTCAAAGTCCCGCGAGGGAGCATACGCTACACTATCGCTCGTCAGCAGTATTAAATTGGGTGTGCCAGCATAGAAACCGATGTCGTTTTCAATAGAGTCGAGCATGGTCATCTGATCGCCGTTGAGGCAGCCGACAAAACTTGTCTCGATAAACTGTACGGACGTGTCCGGGATGTTGAATTGGCAGTTGGG
>JANMME010000613.1:0-7520 GCA_031373015.1 Saprospiraceae bacterium | reverse complement strand
GCAGAGCACAATTGGATTGGGTTTTCGGTATCAAACTCGGAGGGGTTTAATATCGTAGAAAATACATTTGAAGTGGTAAGTAATTTACCTTACCCAGTTGTTAAGAGGGTCAATACCCCGCCATTAGTCGCAGGGAATGATGATCATAAATACCCTAAAAATCCACCAGATAATTTCATAGATTTTTATGGCACACCTCCGGCAATTTTCCAAATTTTTATTGTCAATGGAGATGGCACGTTTACAACTATTGGCTGGGCTAAAATAATATTTACTCAAATTGGCTCAAATAAAATGGTCACGATTTGTAAAGAACTTTCATTACCATGGAATAACGCCTTTTCGTTTAAGGTCAAAACTGCAACCTCTGCAAACGGCTTCTCACCTCCACAATTTGAAGATCGTACCGAAATATATCCTGATAGCGAAGAGAAAATCAGAGTACAAACCATATGTAGAGAAAATCTGAATATTTTTCTGCCAGAATCTTTTTTGGAAAAAAAACAAATTGCTTTTAGCTTATGGAATGCAATCGGGCAACTGGTATTTGAAAAGCAATTTGAAAATATTTCTAAGGAAATTTCAATTCCGCTAGAAACGCTCTCGAAAGGATATTACTTTCTACGTGTGGTTTCTGAAGGCGAAGCCGAAACGATTAGGATTTCAAAGGTTGATTGATAAAATGAAAAATCTTGTGGATTTTACCCTCTCTGCAAAGAGGTTTGCAAATAAGCCGTTTCACCTTTTTTGAGCAACCGAGCCCATTGGATACGAGGCCGGCCTTTTTCATTGTTTCTCAACCATTTCAGCACATGAAAAATCCTCTTTTTATATATAAGTCTATTTGGAAAACAGCAGCCAAAACACTCTTTCCCCTGTCATTCTTCATTTTGGTTGCTAGTCTCTCCGCCCAGCCAAATATCCAATGGCAAAAGGCGCTTGGCGGAAGTGAGGTCGAAGAGGCCAACTGCGCCCAACAAACTAGCGACGGCGGATACATAGTCGTTGGCTTTTCAGCGTCGAACGACGGTGATGTGTCTGGGTGGCATGGAAATATAGATTTTTGGGTGGTTAAGTTAGACAGCAGCGGCGAAATCGAGTGGCAAAAGATGCTGGGAGGAACACAAGCCGAATCTGCTTATTCCGTCCAGCAAACAAACGACGGAGGATATATTGTCGCAGGTTATACAAACTCAAATGATGGCGATGTATCAGGGCAACATGGCGATAAAGATTTTTGGGTTGTGAAATTAAGCAGTTTAGGTGAAATTGAGTGGCAAAAGGCACTTGGTGGCAGCAATGTAGAAGAAGCCAGATCTATTCGACAAACCTCTGATGGCGGGTATATTGTTTGTGGCTGGTCATTCTCTACTGATGGGGACGTAACAGTCAATTATGGCTATCTAGATGTTTGGGTAGTGAAACTAACAGAATTCGGGGATATCCAATGGCAAAAATCGTATGGAGGTAGCACTGGCGCGGATAAAGCATATTGTATCAGGCAGACAAGTGATGACGGATTTATTCTTGCTGGCAGAACTAGTTCAAGTGATGGTGATGTATCAGGTTATCATGGCAGCGAAGATTTTTGGGTGCTGAAATTGAGCAACACTGGTACTATTGAGTGGCAAAGAGCGCTCGGTGGCAGTGGAATTGACACTGCCAACTCAATTCAAGAGACTACAGATGGAGGCTACATAGTTGCAGGGTTAATGAGCTCCAATAATGGAGACATAACTGTTCATCATGGATTGTTTGATTATTGGGTAGTAAAATTGAGCATCACAGGGGATATTCAGTGGGAAAAGTCTCTAGGCGGCAGCGACTCTGACTGGGGGCGTTCAGTCTGGCAAACCTCAGATGGCGGGTATGTGGTATCGGGAGAAACCAGCTCATTGGATGGCGACGTTGTACTAAACGATGGCGGAATAGATTGTTGGGTTGTGAAACTAAATGAATCTGGAGAGATACAATGGCAAAAAACGTTTGGGGGCACTAATCGTGAGACTTGCTTATTTATTCAGCAAACAACCGATGGAGGGTATTTCGTGGCTTGTTATTCAGAATCAAATGATGGCGAGGTGTATAGCAACCACGGTTCTTCCGACTTCTGGGTCGTAAAACTCTCCCCAGAATCCTCTCCCACCTCAGCGCCCGTTGCCCTGCCCCTTGAAATCTTCCCAAACCCCGCCACCAACACTGTATCATTAAAAATCCCCGCTTTATCCGCCGAAGTTTCAACGGAGGCGGGAAAAGAGCACTCGCTCGTTGTCAGCATCACCGACCTGCTGGGCCGGCAACTCATCCGCCAGACCAGCCCGGCAGACGGGCATATTGATATTGCCGCACTGCCCAAGGGCTTGTACCTGCTGACGGCCACAACACCCTCGGGCAAGATGTTTTCCGGGAAATTCAGGAAGGAGTAGGCACGATCGGGATGGAATCCCAACCTTTGGAATAATTTTCAGCCACGGCTTTGAATGGCCGAAGCCGTGGCTTTCTTTTCCTTGAACAAAAAAAATGAGCATGAAAACACTTCTTTCTGCGCTATTTTTTTTCATATTATTGGCATCAATACCCGCACAGCCCGCCATCCAATGGCAAAAGTCGCTTGGAGGAAGCGTATCAGAAGTTGCTCAAGCCATACAAAAAACAAATGACGGCGGGTATATAATAGCAGGTTTCACTACGTCTAACAATGGTGATGTATCGGGCAATCATGGAGGCGGGGATTGGTGGGTGGTGAAGTTAAATGCAACGGGAGAAATCCAATGGCAACGGGCACTTGGCGGAACCTCCACAGAATCTGCCTATTCCATCCAGCAAACAAGCGATGGAGGGTACATTGTTGCGGGCAGAACCCACTCAAACGACGGTGATGTAACAGGCAATCACGGCGATTGGGATTGCTGGGTTGTAAAATTAACCAGCACTGGTGCGATTGAGTGGCAAAAGGCATTCGGGGGCAGCAGTTTGGACGAAGCCTATTCAATCCAGCAAACAACCGATGGGGGTTATATTCTGGCTGGCAATTCTATGTCAACTGACGGCGATGTAACGGGCAATCATGGCTATTTCGATATTTGGGTAGTGAAAATGAATGATACTGGTGCTATTCAATGGCAAAAGTCACTTGGTGGTGGAAATGGTGCTGATTGGGTCGCCTAGTCCGCCAGCAAACCATTTCAAATACTGACCTGGGTTCTGAAAAAATAGATATTGCCGCTTTGGCGGATGGTTTTTATTTTTTGACGGCAACTGCGCCTTCTGGGAAGGTGTTTGTGGGGAAGTTTAGAAAGGAATGAAGGATAATTTTGGTTCATAAATTGGGGTTTCGAGTTATGTTCGTGCCACCGATCTCGTTTTAGTGACTAGCATTATGATCAAGCATAGCCTTTTCATCCTCCTAATACTTATTACATCGCTCTTATCTGCTCAGCCCACCATCCAATGGCAAAAAGCACTTGGAGGCTCGGAAGCTGAAGAATCCCAATGTGTCCAACAAACCAGTGACGGTGGATATATAATCGTTGGCTTTTCAGCGTCAAACGACGGCGATGTGTCTGGGTGGCATGGAAATATAGATTTTTGGGTGGTCAAATTAGACAGCAGCGGCGAAATCGAGTGGCAAAAGATGCTGGGAGGAACACAAGCCGAAGTCGCTTATTCCGTCCAACAAACAAACGATGGTGGGTATATTGTAGCTGGCTATACAACTTCAAATGATGGCGATGTGTCAGGTCATCATGGCGATAAAGATTTTTGGGTTGTGAAGTTAAGTGGTCAAGGTGAAATTGAATGGCAAAAGACACTCGGTGGCAGCAACGAAGAAGAGGCAAGATCTATTCGAAAAACTTCTGATGGTGGGTATATCGTTTGTGGTTGGTCATTCTCCACTGATGGGGATGTAACAGTCAACTTTGGTTATTTTGACGTTTGGGTGGTCAAACTAAATGAATCAGGGGAGATTCAATGGCAAAAATCGTACGGAGGCGGAACTGGTGCAGATAAAGCCAACTGCATTCGGCAAACTAACGATGGTGGGTATATTTTGACCGGTGAAACAAGTTCTAACGACGGAGATGTTTCTGGCTATCACGGAAGCGAAGATTTTTGGGTACTGAAATTGAGCAACACCGGTGCGATTGAGTGGCAAAAGTCACTTGGAGGAAGTGGAATTGATGCTGCCTACTGCATCCAACAGACAACAGATGGTGGCTATATCGTAGCAGGTTTAATGAGCTCCAATGATGGAGATATAACATTGCATCATGGATTCTTTGATTACTGGGTGGTGAAATTGAGCGCGGCAGGAGATCTCCAATGGCAAAAGTCGCTTGGTGGAAGTGACTCGGACTGGGGGCGTTCCATTTGGCAAACTTCAGATGGCGGGTATGTAGTATCTGGAGAAACCAGCTCATCGGATGGCGACGTTATGCTCAACGATGGCGGAATAGATTGCTGGGTTGTTAAACTAAATGAAGCAGGAGAAATCCAATGGCAAAAAACGTTTGGCGGGACAAATCGGGAGACATGCCGTTTTATTAATCAGACGAGCGACGGAGGATATGTTGTGACTGGCTACACCCAATCTAATGATGGCGATGTATCAGGTTTTCATGGAGGGGTTGTTGACTTCTGGGTCGTAAAACTCTCCCCAGAATCCTCTCCCACTTCATCTCCCATTGCCCTCCCCCTGGAAATCTTCCCCAACCCCGCCTCCCAATCCATCTCCATAAAAACCCCACCTTCACCCGCTGTAGTTTCATTGGAGGCTGGAGAAGCCTTCGCCATGAGTGTCAATATTTCAGATCTTTTGGGCCGCCTAGTCCGCCAGCAAACCATTTCAAATACTGACCTGGGTTCTGAAAAAATAGATATTGCTGCTTTGGCGGATGGTTTTTATTTTTTGACCGCCACTGCGCCTTCTGGGGAGGTATTTGTGAGGAAGTTTAGAAAGGAATGATGGTAATGCTTACCACTTCTGAGGTGTTACCAATGCCCTGCATCATCAAAACCAGATTTTGATGAAAACACTGCCAGCCACCAACCCGATGAACAGAAGGATAAGCCCGGCCAAATAGCCCATGCCTATGCCAGGGCCTTGCTTACTATGGGCAGACAAGGCCTTCTCGAGCACAAAATGCCCGCCGAGCAGGCCGAAAACCCAGACCCGCAGCAGTAGCCAGTCTTTCTCGACAGCGGGCAGCCACCACAGCGCAAACACGAGCATCGAAACCGCCGGAATCCAAAACCAGAGGGACTCGATGAAATGGTCCATGCCTTTGGTAGGCGGGTGGTTGGCCTTGGCTACAAGGCTGGCGGCCAGGTACATCAGCAGCCAAAAAAGTTCGGGGCCGAGCAGGTATCGGGTCATAGCTATTGTTGTATGATCTTGGTCACTTTTTCAAGTGCTTCCCGAAATTCCGGGTCGTTAGCCGTAGCGTCTTCCCAGTTTAGTTGCAGCAACAAAGACCTGTCTTGCAACGATTTATCGCCGTAAAAACCCCACATCTGTAAAACGTCCACCGCTTTTTTAAAATGGATCTCGTTGTCGCTCTGAAGGCATTCGAGAACAAAGTTTTCCACGAGCCTGTTGCCGCGCAGTTTGAAAAAATAGTTGAAAACGTAATTGCGCCAATACGATTCCTCTGCTTCATATTCGAGCAGCGAAATCAGGATCTCGGCGCCTTTTTCCGATTTCGGGTCGGCTTTGAGCATCGTTTCAGCGAGGTCCATTTTTTCGCGTGGCGTGGGCGGTTTGGGTGGTTCGGGCGTCTCGATTTTTGTGCGATTGAAAACCGATTTTCTGCCGAGAAACTGTTCGATCTTGGCCCGCATTTCAGGCGTGATGCTCGTATACGGTCGCGGCGGCTCATTCAGAAATCTTTCAAACGATATAAACCCGACCAATGGCTGGGTATCACGCCAGGTCGAATAGCCCGATTCGATGCCATGGCTGCGGACAGTGACAAAATCCTTCCGCTTGTAGTCGCCTTCTTCCCAATACAAACCCGAATCGGTCAGCGCCGGATACTCGAACAACTCGAAATGCGCCCCCGCTGCCGGACAATCAGGGTTCAAAAAAGCATCCCGGATCATACCAATAACTTTTTCCCGCAGCTTCAATTCAGGCAAAGGCTGGAGTGGCCCGTAAAACCAAAAATCGCTGAACAATTGCTCCGAAACGTGTCCCGGGGGATAGTAATACTCCCCGGAAAGGTCCTTGTAAAAAAGCCCCAACGCATTGACAGTCAATTCCCATCGCTTGGCGGAGTCGGCAGTACTTGAGTAAAGGTAGGTTCGCTCCGAAATTGCTGCGGGCTGAAGATTTTTCCAAAAATCAACCTGAAGCCGGGCGGTTTCCGATAGCTCGTTGGATGGTTCCCCGAGCATTTCGGCGGCTTTTCGCAGGACTGCATTGCGCTCGGCAAGGGGTAGATCGGAGAGCGGGTCGGGCGTCTCGAGCAGTTCCGGGAGCGACCAGTTTGTTGAGCCGCTGTCAGTTTCCAGGATAACGCCGTTTTCAGTGAAATAGAGCATTGGCCGTTGTTCTTTTTAAAATTTACTTGCCAAACAGGATGAAAAGCACTGCCAACCCGCCCCAAATTACAATCCCTGCAAGCATTGGCAGGGCTGGGATACACATCAAAATATTGGCCGCAAGCAATCTGCCTTTTGAGCGTAACCAAAAAGCAATCGCCATCAAAGCGATCAAACCCAATGGAATGAGCCAGGTCATCAGTCGGCCAAAAGCGGTCATGCCATCGCTTATGTTCATGCCATTGTCGGTTCCATTTAAAATTTTAGTTGGTGCTAGCATGGCGACTGCGCTGCTGATCGTGACGAGCAGGGTAATCGCATTGAGGGCGAGGGCGAAATAAAAGAGGAGGTTTGATCGCATGTTGTGGCGATGAAGGTAGCCACAAAAGTGAGCATAGCGGAGCGGATTGACAAATTTGTGTGCGTGAAGTGAGAAAGTCCGTCCTAATTCGAACATAATTCTGTGTCTGTCTCTTTAAAGCGAATCTCAAGCCGCCGCGCCTGGGTCTTTTGACCCAGCGCCACTTCGGTGAGCGTCTAAGAAAAGGGCTCAAATCTCTTTTTTCTCATCTTGAAATTCCCACACTTATACTCAATTGTCTTTGATGTAAAAAATAGTGACCGCACTGGGCTAAGTTATCCACCGAAGTGGCGCTGGGTCAAAAGACCCAGGCGCGGCGGGGGCATCAGTTGTTGGCTAATGGCAATGGGGTTGAAGAAGGACCACCACACGGGGCGGAATTTGTGTGCATGAAGTGAAAAAGGTGGGGTTTTTTTTGTTGGAAATGGGCCAGATACGCCGTTCCATCCTGTGCTCTCGCCCAAAAACAAAACGAGCCCCCCGTAAATCAATTACGAGAGGCTCATTTTCCTTTCTATGCTTCTTTTTACCGCAGCACGACTTTTCCACTTCCCAACAACTGACCACTGCTGCGCACTTCCAGCAAGTACAGTCCTGCGGGCAGATCGCCGCGTTC
>JANMME010000602.1:0-3931 GCA_031373015.1 Saprospiraceae bacterium | reverse complement strand
GTCTTATCCGTGTCATCCGTGTTCCATTCTATTAAGTTGTGTTAGACGCAAAAAAGCGTCAATGGTTGTCCAAGAATAGGGATTTTAGACAAAATCCCTATTCCACCACCAATTTCCGCACGCCCGCGCCAGCCTCGGTTTCCACCCGCACCACATAAATGCCTTTGGGCAATTGATCTAGATCTATTTGTAAGCGCTCCTGCCCAGCCGCCATGTTTTCAGCGCGAACCAATTGCCCTGCCATGTTGAAAAGGCTCACTTGTGCTGCCGATCCCAGGGCCTGGCCAAAAGCTACCCAAACTGAACTTCCAGCTGGGTTGGGGAAAACGGAGAAGTCAATTGCTTTAAAATCAATATTTTGTGTACCTACAAATGGCTGTGCCACAAACATCGGCGTACCCAGAAAACCGCCTTCTCCGTCCGAGACCACAAACCGGAATCCATCCGGGTCGGTGCTACCACCATAGTCGAAAAACCGTATGACCCCGGCATCAATATCCGCTTGCGTGAACTGGGCCCCAGCCTTCAATTCACCGCTCCCGTCTTTGGCGATGATGCCGTGTTGCGGCACGCTCACCACGGTAAAGGTGAGTTGGCCGTGGCTGTTGTTCGGGTCTTCCACCAGCAGGAAGTCAGGTGTGATGGCACGGTTGGTACCCGCCGGCAGGGGCATCACAATGTTGTTCACCAAATAAGGTGGCTGAACATTGAGCGATTGACAAAACTGGAGTTGAAAGTTTGACAAAGTACCGCCCGCGCCTTGGGCTTTATCTTTCACACGCAGTGTCCACACGCCCGTAGAATTTTGTCCAAGAATAGGTGCCAGTGGGTTTTGGGGTTTGTGAATGGATCCATTGCTGGGCGGTGGGCAGGCAAAAGTAGTGGGCGAAGCGTCCGAAAGGCCAAAGCTAAAGCCGCCGTTGAAATTGCCACAACGATCCTTCCAAAGCAGGATATCAGTGCCTTGTGGGCTGATCAAATGTGCCTCCAATTCCTTGAAAAATTCGTGATAGCCCCCGATATTGCTTACCACGATGTCGCTAATGGTACCGCCCTGCACTACGGTTATGGTAGATTCAATAGTGGGTGTGCCATTGGTCGAAAAATTTTTGGGAAGGTCGTTCGCGGTGAAACTCAGGCAATTTTCGGCGAAAGTGGAAAAGAAATAAGGCTCCAACCAAGCATGTACGCCGCACTCGTTCCGCGGGCGCACCCGCCAGAAGTAAGCCTTGCCTTTTTCCAACAAGAAATTGATTTTCAAGGAGTCTAAGGTCGTGTTGGAGGAAGATGCCAAAATCGTGTTGAAGGAGGGGCTGTCTGAAAATTGCACATCGTAATTGTCGGCATCCAAGCCCTTGCTCCAGTGGAGTGTTTGGGCAAGGCCAAGGTTTGTTGAACCATCCAGTGGCGTTTGGAGGGCGAGGCCCGTGAAGTCGTTGCGTTGGAGGTGCAAGGTGACGGGGCGAAGCATCGTATCCGTCCCTGAGATAGCTCGGACGGTGAAGTTGAAATCGCCTTCCACCGCCACCGACTGGAGATCAACAGTTAAAGTGCTGTTTTCTCCTGGATTAAAATTGGTCGCGCTAAAGGATGCCGTGGCCCCGGGCGGCAAATTGCCCAAAAGATCAACCGTAACGGGCGTATTGTAACCCAACACAGAAGCTGAATTGACTACTGTGATGAAATTATCAGGCAGACAAATCGTGCTCTCATCTGCCGAAAGCCCTAAAGTCAGCGAGGGCTGCACAGGGTTCTGGATTTTGAAATTAGCATTGGAAAGGTCGAAGAAAACGTTGTCGGCTGCCTCTACACGAAGGCGGGCAACCGAGGTCAAATTATTGGGCACCAGCACGTATTGGCTGCCGTCATTCTCGGTGTTCTGCGCCAGCATAATGGGATATGTTTGCCCGGCATCTATACTTAAACGGATGTTGACCTTCTGACAGTTGACCGGAGCGGCATTTGTGTTGGCCACATCCCAGCGTACCTGCGTCAATTCACCCACACGCCAGATACTGCTGGCCGTATTGGGCGAAACAACTAAAAAGGGCCCGGCTGCTTCCGTAGATTTGAACGCCACATCAGCCCAGCTTACCCCCCCTCCATTAGGTTTGTTGTCGCGAGCAGTGAAGCGGAAAGTCAGATCGCGGGTGTAGGTCGGGAGTTGTTCTGCATTGTAGAATCCGTTTGCAAGGATCGTGTTCAGGCGCGGAAAATAACGGTTGGTTACATCTACTGCAGGCCAGCTCCTAAAAATGGCTGCATTGCCCTGTGGGTCGCCCAGCGGTGTTTCTGGCCCGGCGTCAATGCCTTCCCAGGAGTAGCTGAGCGCGTCGCCATCTGGATCAACCGCAGAACCGTTCAGTTCAAATGGAGTGGAGACTGGAATACTAAAATTGTCGGGATAGGGCAGTGTTACGACCGGAGCGTGGTTTGTAGTCTCATTCAAAGTCCCACAAGTAGCAAACTGAGCAAAACTTTTGATTTCCTCGATGCTTCCAGCATGATAGTACAAGTCGGCCGTCTGCTGAACTAAGCCTGGGTTGCAGCCCGCATAAGACATGATTGTGGTGCCACTGCCTGGCTCAAAAGCTGTTCCAGCGGCACGTTGGCCATTGCCAGGGGCGCCACAAAAATTCCAGGTATGGCTGCCGCCGAGCTGGTGGCCTACTTCCTGGCCTACCACATAAAGAAAATTATGCCCATAATCGTTAGGGGCCGAAAGACTGCCCGCCGAGCAACCCCGTCCTTTACTCTCCTGACAACCATTTCCGCCTGCCACACCGCCCCCACCACGGATAAATACGTGGCCAACATCATAAGAGTTAACGTTCGTATATTGGTTTAGCACCTCCGGGTTCATCATCATACAGGCATCG
Source organism: Saprospiraceae bacterium (assembly GCA_031373015.1). GTDB lineage: Bacteria > Bacteroidota > Bacteroidia > Chitinophagales > Saprospiraceae > M3007. The sequence goes on along the minus strand of JANMME010000602.1, from coordinate 1,052 downwards.
TTTGCCAGGACTGGATACGGATCAGTGGTCGGGTCCGTAAACATCACATACTGTGTGCCGAAGGTCAATTGCAGACGGATGTCAATATCGCGCTCAAAAGCCGCGCTTACCATATTGGTGTACTCTGTCACTGCCGAAAGTGCTAGCGGTTTGGTGCCACCATGGTCTTGGGTGAATTCGCCTACTGCAGCCACGCAAAAACGGAATATCTTAAGTTTAACTGGGTCAAGTTCTTGCCCGCGGTCTTCGGCCGCTGGCGCGTAACGTTCCCCCTGGTTGCCAAACCAAACAGTACCATCGGGTGTCATCCCCGTTTTGAAGTTGCTCTGCCCCTGGTCTGGAGCGTCCGCGAGATCGTAGGCGAGGTACAAACTGTTTGGGTTTCCTGGAAACAAGGGCTTCAGCATGGCAGAAGCAAAGTCAGGTTGCATGATCAGTGCCCGAAAGCCCCGAAGCGTGGTGCTGAACCTCACAGAACGCCGGGAATCTGTGAGCGAAACCCCTGCGTAGGTACGAATGTACGGGCAAGCTGCGGCAAATTCGGGGTCCAGCATCGCGATCCGACACACAGAGAATGGTTCGATTTTGCCGTTGCCCATCGGGATGTTGATCACACACTTACGTTGGGCGGCCTCTGCTGTGAATTCCCAAGGGGCTGTTTCAAGTACAGCCTTTATGCCCGCTTCGTCCAATTGGTAAGCGTCAAATTTATTGGGCAGCATGGTGGGCGCAATGCCTTCCGCCTGGGCTATTTTTTCTGTGGAAACAGGTTTGAAAAATGAGGTGTTTTGTGCCTGGAGCACGTTTGCCAACAAGAAGCAAAGCAGGAAGGAAAGTGAATTTTTTGTGTGCATAAAATAAGGTGCGGTTTTACAATTCTAAGGCGATAAGTAAGTGATGGTTGGACAAAAGACAACGGCCGAGCCTGGGATGTGTAAAAAGCCCCAGAGGGGGTATATCTTTGTAGCACAAGCGAATAAAATTTGTTTAACGTTCCATCGGAACGGCATCTAACAAACGCTAGATACCATTCCGATGGAACGGATAAAATA